>CAZGYW010000016.1:9848-15494 GCA_964530495.1 uncultured Anaerolineae bacterium | reverse complement strand
GAAACCGGCGGGTTTGTTACAATCAGCAGCCTGAGCAGCTCCAGCGCTTGCGAAGCAGCCTGACCACCAGAGGTCCGCTGAATGGGCAAACACGAGATCAAATCGCCTGAGGATGAGCGCAGTGCCGGCGGCACGTCGCCCGTGCGCTACGCCGATTTGAAGAGCGCCGCCTTTGAGCGCGCAGCGGATGCCATCCTGATTTGCGACCGGCAGGGGCGCATCGTGGAGGCCAACCGTCAGGCGCTGCTGCTGACCGGTTACCCGCGTGACGCCCTGCTGGGCCTCACCCTGGAAGCCTTCCAGTTCGATCCCCCGCCGCCGTTCCCGGTGAGCGCGGCGCGCTGGGAAACCAGCCTCCACAACCGGGCCGGATACCGGCTGCCGGTGGAAATCTCACACGCGGCGCTGGAGGGCACGCCGGAAGACCTTGCGGTGCTCGTGATCCGGGATAGCGTCGCCCATGCCGCGCTGGTGGAGCACTACGAGCGCATGGTGGCGCAGCTTGACGACTTCGCCCACACGGTTGCTCACGACCTGCAAAACCCGCTGAACAACATCAAGCACTCGGTGGACATGCTGCGCGACGATCCCTCCAACTACACGCCGGAAATCCTGGAGAGCATCACCGGCGTGGCCATCCGCAGCACGCATAAGGCCCTGGCAATCGTCGACGAGCTGCTGCTGCTGGCCGGGATGCGCCAGGATCAGGATGTACCGGTCATGGCCCTGGACATGGGGCTGGTCGTCTCCGAGGTGATCGAACGCCTGCACTACATGATTCAGGACCACCAGGCGACGGTGATCGTGCCGGATGAATGGCCGGCTGCCCGGGGCTATGGCCCCTGGGTGGAAGAGATCTGGGCCAATTACATCAGCAACGCCCTCAAGTATGGCGGCCATCCGCCCCTGCTCCGGCTGGGGGCGCAGGCGCAGCCGGGCGGGATGGTGCGCTTCTGGGTTCAGGATAACGGCCATGGCGTGCCGCCGGACAAGCAGGAGCAGCTTTTCGTGCCGTTTTCGCGCCTGGAACGGGTGCGGGCCCAGGGGTACGGGCTGGGCCTGTCCATCGTGGACCGGATTGTGGCCCGGCTGGGCGGGCAGGTCGGCTTCCAGAACGCGCCGGAGGGCGGGGCGATCTTCAGCTTCACCCTGCCAGCCGGCCCGCCGTCCGGGGAGGAAACATTGCGGACTTTACCCGTCAGGAAATGACTATCCTCAGGCGGGGTTTTTTGGTACAATGCTCGGGTAGTCCTGCTTTGCAGGCGCAATGAACACGCTTATCACTAACCAAGGAGTTTAGACAGTGGCCGTTGAATTCTACGACATCAAGTTCAAGAAGAAGGTCATGGTTGACGAGAAGAACATTGTCAAGGTCACCTTCAGCACCAAGAGCGGTGGCACTCGCTACGGCATCCGCGGCACGACCGATGACGGCCGCGCGCTGACCAAGTTCGTCAACAAGGAAACCTGGGACGGGATGAACGTCCCGGTCGCCAAGTAAGCTAGCCAGCCAGGAAGGCCGTCCTGTACCGGGGCGGCCTTTTTGATTCGGGCCGGAGCGCCGCCGGCCTGCCGCGTTTCCGCCGGGCAACCCCCCATTAATTCACTCATATTCTGTTGTACAATGAGATCTAAGGATGGGGTTTCTTCCCGGCTTGCATGCGCCCCGTGCCGTTCCCCGCGTTGTGGACTTTCGCTTTTCACCCGGTTCGAAAGTGTCTTGCGCAGTGTCCTGTGAGCCAACAAGGGAGCTTGCTATGGCCGTCATTACGATTTCCCGCCAGTTTGGCAGTGGGGGGGATGCAATCGCGCAGCAGGTGTGCGACCTGCTGGGCTACCGCTACCTGGACAAGTCGCTGCTGCAGAACGTGGCCTCCGAAGTGGGGCTGTCCGGCGATGAAGTGGTCGACTTCTCGGAAGAGCACTACAAGGCGCGCAGCTTTTTCGAGAGTCTGTTCGGGCCGCGCCAGCGGGTGGTGACGCAGTATTCGTCGCGTTCCCGCACCACCACGGGGGAGACGCTCACCAATGTGATCAAGCTGGACGAGGCGCAGTGCGTAGACCTGATCCGCGTCTCGATCACGGCCGCCTGCAAGCGCGACAACATCGTGATCGTCGGGCGCGGCAGCCAGGCCATCCTCGCGGGGTCGCCGGGCGTGCTGCACGTGCGGATTGTGGCGCCGATCGAGATGCGGATGCAGCGTGTTGCCGAACAGGAACGCATGACCATAGTGGAAGCCCGCGCCCTGATCGAACAGAAGGACTACGCCGCCGCGCAGTACCTGGAGCGCTTCTTCAGCATCGACTGGAATGACCCGCTGCATTACGCGCTGGTGATCAATACCGCGCTGTGCAGCCCGGAGGCCGCCGCCGAGATCATCGCGACCGCCACCCGCGCGCTTGTGCCGGCTGCCTCATAGGCGGGCGCAGCAGCCCTAGAGCGTGTTATGCACTTTTCAGACTTGTTGCGCGCACTATGCGCCGTTTAGCCCCCCATCCTCGGTCCTTCCCCCACAGGGTGGGGAAGGATGACCACCCCTTCCCTCATTTTGGGGGCAAGGGGCCGGGGATGGGGGCATTTACCCGACAAAAGTGCATAACAGCCTCTAGCGAATCGTGATCGGCGCCAGGATCAGGCGGTCGGCGCCGAAGTCATCCCCGCCCTCAATCGGCAGGCGGGCGAACGTGGCGCCGTCATAGATGCCCAGCAGGAGCAGGTAGCGGCCCGGCGCCGCGCCCGGCGGGATGGTCAGCGTCAGCGTGTCGCTGGCATGTTCGCCCTCCGCCCAGGTCCAGAACGGCCGCGTCCCACCGGCGGGGATGCCGTCCGCCTGGGCCAGGATGCCCTCCGCCGTGTCGTTCTCCGGGTCGATCAGGTGCACGAACACGCGGTGGTCAGCCTGCGGCGGGGCGATGGCCTGCCAGTGAAGCGTCAGCGTCAGGGTTTCGCCGGGCGCGTAGCTGCGGCTTGCCAGGTCGAAGCCGCGCAGCCGGGCGACCTCTGCGAAGGCCGCGCCGCTGACCGTGCCCGGGGCGGGCGGCAGCGCTTCCGGCTGGCCCTGGTAGGCCCACAGGTGCGCCGCGCCGAGCAGCGCGTCGGACGGTGCCTGCTCCACCACCAGCCGGATCGGCGTGGCCGCCTCCTGCACGAGCGCCGCCGGGATCAGGAAGGCGCTCTCCAGCCACTCACCGGGCAGGGCGGGCAGCTTCCACAGCCCGGCGTCCAGATCGCCCGCGTACACCCGGACGGTCATATCCGCTGCCTGGTGAAAACGCCCCACCAGCAGGACGGCCTGCCCGGCTTCCGGCGTTTCCACGCGGAAGGCCGCGCCGCCGGTCACCAGCCGCGCGCCATCCACCAGCGTGATCTGCGGGGCGTCATGGTAGGCCATGCGCAGCGGCAGGGTGAGGAAGCCTTCCGCCGGGGCGGCATGCCACCACGTGTAGGCGTGGGCGGCCTCCGACTCGAGATTGGCCACGTCCAGGCGGTTGGTCAGCGCCCAGCCTGCGATGCGATCGAGCAGATGCGGCTGGCGCGGCGCCTCCGCTTCCGCCACGGCTGACCAGTCCGGGCGGGTGACGATCTGGCCCGGCTCCGCGCTGGTAAAGCGCGACCACCAGTCGTCCAGCCGGACCTCGAACAGCACCTCACCAAAGAGCGCCGGGGCCGCTTCCACGCCATAGTAGGGCAGCGTGCGCTCCGGGTAGACGGCGTAATAGTCCGGTCGGGCCTGTTCCAGCCGTTCGTAGATCGCGCCGGGGCCGTTGCGCGCCACCCGGGCCATACCGTCGGTCGTCAGGCCGACCACGTCAAAAGTCGCCCGCTCCCCCCGGAAGCGCATCACGCCCACGTCATGGACCGCGATCAGGGTGTCTTCCGGTGTGTTGGCGCGCAGCCAGTCAGCCAGGACCATCTGCTGCGCCACGATCGTGCGCGTGTCGGTGGCGTAGGCGGCCCGGAAGTCGGCCAGGGTATGGGCGCTCCAGGCGGCCAGCAGCGCCGCCCCCGCCAGCCCGATCGCGCGCCCGGGGACGCGCGGCAGCCGGGTCGCCAGCTCGCTCAGGATCGCGGCCGTCCCCACCCCCAGCGGGATCAGGAGCGCCGGATAGAGCGGCATCTGGTAGCGGTAATGGTGCCAGGTGGCGGTTTGCAGGGTGGCTGTGGCACCCGCGCCGAGCAGCACCCACCCCGCGCAGACCAGCGCCAGGCGCTGCTCGCGGATGCGGCCGCGCCGCCACAGCACCAGCAGTCCCACCAGGCCGAGTACATGGGCCATCGGGAAGGCATGCCAGCGCCCGTCCGCGGCCGGGCCGCCCAGCAGCCGCACCAGCAGGTCAAGGGCGGTCGCGGTGATGACCAGCAGCGTGCGATCCAGGTACAGCGGCTCCAGGGTGAACCATGACTTGGCCAGCATCCCGGTGGCGCTGAGTGTGCCCGTAAACGCCAGGTTGATCAGCGGGGAAACGAGCGCCGCGATAAGCGGCAGGCAGGCCCACGCCAGGCGGCGCAGCCGGTCGTTGGTCTCCGCCGGGTCGCGCAGGACTTGCGCAACGACCAGCAGCCCGGCCAGCAGCAGCGCCTCCGGCCGGGTGAGCACCGCCAGCGCCGCCAGGAGCGCGCTCAGCCGCACCCGATCGGTTTCAAAGGCCCACAGCGTGGCGGCCACCAGCGTGATCAGCAGGCCGGTCTCCATCCCGCTCAGGTAGGCCCAGGCCAGCCAGCCGCTGGTGGCGAACAGGCCGCCCGCGATCAGCCCCGCGCTCCAGGCCGGGAAGGCCGGGGCCGGTTCCAGCGGGCCGCGCCGCGCCGCGATTGCCTCGGCGGCGCGCACAGCCACGGCCGCGACGAGCACGGCGCCCAGCGCGAAAAGGGCCAGCCCGCCGCCGACCAGCACATCCGGCATGGCCTCCCGCGCGATGCCCAGCCCGAATCCGGCCGCCAGCAGCAGCATGTAGAACAGGCTCGTCGCCCCGGTTGACGGGGCATCCCCGGTGTTGTACTGGAGGAAGTGTCCGCCCGCGGCCTGCCAGCCGTACTGGAGGTGGATGTAGGCGTCGTCCAGGGCCAGGGCGCGGACGCCCTCCGCATCCAGCGCGCCGGCGCTCAGGACGATCAGGCCGCAGGCCAGCGCCAGCGCCGCCACGAAGAGGAAGAGCACACGACTTGCGGGCAGAAGGGTCATCGGCAGTCTCACCCTGTGGGTAAGGAGGTCACAGCACGCTCGCCCAGAGTATAAACGGCGGCGCGGCCCCGGCCAAATGCCGGCCGGGCGGCATGGCGCGCGCGCTGACCGGCGCCAACCCGTGGGATTCTCGCGGGTTGAGTGCAGCCGCTAATGCGAGTAAAATGGGGCAGTCTGCGCGGCCACCCGGCGCGCAGGCGCTTCCAGACCGAGGCGGGACCCGAGCAGGCCATGACCAATTACTACTCAGCAGGATCAGACCCCGAAGACGGTGAGTTTTTCCGCGGCGATCCTGATCTTGAACCGACCCTTCCGCACATGCCGCGCGTCCCGGCCGATTACGCGGCCGGTGCCGTCACCCAGCCGGCCGGTATGGCCCCGGTGCAGCCCTACGTCGTCCCGGCCCAGCCGCCGTTCCACAACCAGCCAGATCGGAAGAGCGTCGTGTAGGGAAAGAGTGTAG
>CAZGYW010000016.1:0-9838 GCA_964530495.1 uncultured Anaerolineae bacterium | reverse complement strand
GCCGCCGTTCCACAACCAGCCGGGCGGGCCGTTCCCGGCCTCGCATGCCTACGAGGAGCGGATCGTGGCCACCGAACGGGAGCGCAAGCGCCAGGAACGCGCGCGCACGCGGCGCGGCGCGGAATGGGCGTGGGTGGTGGTGGCGGTTGCCCTGGTCGGGATCACGCTGGTGGTAAGCATGAGCATCTTCGCCGTGCTGCGCGGTACCCGCGCGGCGGCGAATGAGGCCCCGGCCGGCATGACCGGCGCCTCCGCCACTGCCGTCGTGATCGTGCCGACCGCGGTGTCCAACCTCCAGAACCCGGAGGCCAGCGTCGATCCGGCCCTGGTCCCCCCGGTGCAGGATGCCAACAGCTTCGGCATCGTGCCCTGGGATGGGCAGGAGCGCTTCACGATCCTGCTGATGGGCTGGGACCGCCGCCCGACCGACCCGGCGGACGCCGCCTACCGCACCGACACGATGATGCTGGTCAGCCTGGACCCGGCCACCCGCCAGATCGGGGTGCTCAGCATCCCGCGTGACCTGTACGTCAACATCCCCGGCTATAACCAGTTGCAGCGCATCAATTCCGCCTACGTGCTGGGCGAACTGCGTCAGCCGGGTTACGGCGCGCGCCTGGCGATGGAAACTGTCCAGTACAACCTGGGCATCCGGGTCAACGATTACCTGATCGTGGATTTCAACGCCTTCATCAAGACCATTGATGCCATCGGCGGGATCGACCTTGAAGTGCCGTACAACATTTATGACCCGGCCTACCCGGACATGGGCTACGGCTACGATCCGTTTACCATCACGGCCGGCTGGCAACACCTGGACGGCACGACCGCGCTCAAGTACGCCCGCACGCGTCACAGCTCCAACGACTTCCGCCGCGCGGAGCGCCAGCAGCAGGTCATCTTCGCCATCCGCGACAAGGTCCTGGACGTGAACAACCTGACCCAGGTGGTGGTCAGCGCGCCGGCGATCTGGTCCAGCGTCCAGGAGGGCGTGCGCACCGGCCTGACTTTCGACCAGTTGCTGCGCCTGGGCTGGTACGCCAAGGACATCCCGCTGGAGAACATCCACACCGGCGTGATCGACGAGCAGTACATCACGTTCTACACCACGCCGTCCGGATCGTCGGTTGTCATCCCTAACCGTTACGCGCTCGGCACGCTGATGACGCAGGTCTTCGGAGAGAACTACAACCGGTAGCGGGCAGGCATCTCCCTCACTGGCGGCTGTGCGGCACGCTGTGCGCAGTTTCCCCGGGCGAAAACTCGCGGAGAAATCCCATTCTGGGGTAAAATCAGCATTTGTATGAATTGCCAACAAATTCCCGCCAGGCCCGCCAGAGCAGCGCGCTGGCCGGGCGGATGAGCGACTCACCCCGGGGGGCGCAGGCCATGATCCGGCGCGCCGCAGCATCCGCAGAGAGGGTATAACCGGCCCATGTCCATGCTGTACCGCATCATCGATTACCTTCGCAAACAGCATCGCCAGGTATCCATGCCCTATCTCGTCCCCGGGCTGTGGGTGGATGCCAGAACCCTCACCAAGCAGGCCGTCAACCCCTACGAATTCTACGCCCACCGGCTGCAGCAGATCCTGGACATGCCGCCTGAGCCGCTGATCCAGGACGAAAGCGGCGCGGGCTGGTCCGACCGGGCGATCGTCTACAACCTCTTCCCGCGGGTGGCCGCAGCCTACAGCCACGCCGGGGAGGGCGCCATCCGGACGCGCTCCCGCCCGGACGGCTGGCGCGATACGGGCACGCTGCTCAAAGCGATCACGCTCCTGCCGTACATCAAGCGCCTGGGCTGCAATACCGTTCACCTGCTGCCAGTCACGGCGGTGGGGCAGGATGGCAAAAAGGGCACGCTCGGTTCGCCCTACGCGATCCGCAACCCCTACCTGCTGGACGAGCTGCTGGCCGAGCCGGCCCTGACCTTCAGCGCGGAGGAGTTGTTCCTGGCGTTTGTGGAGGCCGCCCATCACCTGGGCCTGCGCGTGGTGATGGAGTTTGTGCTGCGCACCGGCTCCCGCGATTCCGACTGGATCCGGGAGCACCCGGAGTGGTTCTACTGGATCCGGGCGGAGATCCAGGATCGGCCGGTTGGCAGCACCAACCCCCACCAGTACGGCTCCCCGCTGCTGGATGGCGACGCGCTGGGCCTGGCGCAGTGGAAGGTCTCCCAGGGGGATTTCCACGACCTGCCCGCCCCGCCGGAAAGCTACCGCCGGATGTTCACCGCCCCGCCGCGTCCGGACCAGGTGCACATGCAAGACGGGCGCTGGTTCGGCGTGCTGGACGATGGCACGCGGGTGCGCGTGCCCGGCGCGTTCTCCGACTGGCCGCCGGATGACATCCAGCCGCCCTGGACGGACGTGACCTACCTGCGGCTGTACGACCATCCCGACTTCAACTACATCGCCTACAATACGCTGCGCATGTACGACGCGCGCCTGGCGACGGACGCCAACGCTAACCACCCGCTGTGGGACAGCATCGCGGGCGTGATCCCGTACTACCAGAAGGAATTCGGGATTGACGGCGTGATGCTGGACATGGGCCACGCCCTGCCGATGCCCCTCAAGCGGCGCATGGTGGAAGAGGCGCACCGCACCAGTGCGGATTTCGTGTTCTGGGAGGAGAATTTCGCCATTGACGCGGCCAGCCGGCGCGAGGGCTATGCTGCCGTAGTGGGGTATCTGCTCTTTACCCTGAACGACCCGCAGGCCCTGCGCGGCTTTATCGACCGCTGGGCGCAGGAGCGCGTGCCGATCCCGTTTTTCGCCACGGCGGAGAACCACAATACCGCCCGTTCCGCCTCCCGGACGGGCAACGGGCGCATCTACAGCTACTACACCCTGCCGCTGTGCATCGGCATGCCCGGCGTGCCGTTCATCCACAACGGGTTTGAGTTGTGCGAGCTGCAGCCGATCAATACCGGGCTGGGCTTCAGCAGCGAGATGCTGGCCCAGTACCCGGCCGAGCGCCTGCCGCTCTTCAGCGAATATGCTTTCGACTGGACGCGCGAAGACAATCTGATCGAAGGCGTCCGCTACGCGCTGGACCTCCGCACCCGCTATGAGGATGTGCTGACCGATCCCGACCCGTCTTCGTGGAGCGTGGGGATGTCCAACAACCCGCACATCCTGGCCTTCACCCGGCGCAAAGATGACCTCTCGCTGACGTTCATCGCCAACACCGACCAGCGCCACCACCAGCGCGGGCGGGTGCTGCTCTCCGGGCAGTGGCACCGCACCCAGGGCGTGTGGGGCTCGCCGGACATCATCCAGGTGCACCACGGCCTGACGCTCAGCGTGGACCTCGCGCCCGGTTACGTGCTGGTGCTGGAAGGCGAAGACCTGCCACTCAACGGCCGGCACTGAACCCGGCGCGGCTCCTGTGTTTTTTCGGTTGCGGCCCAGGATACGGTACAATAGAATCAGACTGGCGTACCTTACGCTTGCCTATTCAAGGAGTGCCGGACCATGAAACTGGTAATCGCAGTCGTTCAGGACCTGGACGCGGACGACGTTACCGAAAAGGTAACGGAAGCCGGGTACCGCGTGACGCGGGTGGCCTCTACCGGCGGGTTTTTCCGGCAGGGCAATACCACACTGTTCTGTGGCGTCCCGGATGACAGGGTGCAGCACCTGATCGGCCTGCTGCGCCAGACGTGCAAGCGGCGCAACCGCATGATGCCCATCGCGCCCCATTCTGCCGAGCACCCGATGACCGTCGGCGCCTATGTCGAGGTGACGGTCGGCGGGGCAACGATCTTCGTCCTGGATGTCGAACATTTCGAACAGATTTAGGCCATGAACAAAAAATTCATTCTGGTGGTTGTGAGTGATGCCCAGGCCCGGTCTGTGCTTGAATCGCTGGTTGCGCACCAGTTCCCGGTGACGCGGATGAGCAGCTCCGGCGGATTCCTGCGGCGGGGGAGTGTCTCCCTGCTGGTCGGGGTCAACGCGGAGGAAGTGAACAGCGTGCTGGATGTCATCCGTTTCGCGTGCAGCGAAGTCCCTGCGGAGGAACACCGCGCCACCGTCTTTGTGCTGGACGCCGCCTCGTTCGAGCAGGTCTAGTCGCTTTCCGGCGGTGTCTCTGCGGCGCTGACAGCGACCGGAACCGGAGCAGGCACCGGCGCCGGCGCCGGTTCCCGGACCAGCGCCAGGAACAGGATCATGCCCACGCTGCGGATGATCGTGGAGAGCGCGAAGATCAGGAGGAAGCCGGTCGCATCCAGCAGCCAGCCGCCAATCACCGGCCCCAGCGAGCCAACAAGCGCGGAAATGGTCATATGCAGCGCCAGGTAACGCGGGCGGTGGTCCTGGGGTGTGGTGTTCAGCAGCAGGTTGAACGCGCCCAGGTTGTAGCCGGTCCAGGCCCATGACGCGTAGAACTGCGCCACCCAGCCGTGCCACGGCTCCTGCACCCACAGCCACAGCACCGGGATGAGTGGCATCGCCACCGCAAAACGCATAATCCAGACAGTCCCCTTGCGATCCTGCCACCGGCCAAACACGTACATACTCAGCATCGCGGCGAAGACGCCCATCGTGTTGATGATGCTGATCGTCGCTACGTCGAAGCCCGCCCCCTGCACCATGTAGACCTGGATGAACGGCCCGCCGACCTGAACGCCGAAGCTCACCACCGCGTGGGAGAGCATGAAGCGGGTGAAGGTCGGGTACGCGCGCAGCCCGCGCAGCATGTCCCGCAGGCCGAACGGCTCGCGCTCCACCGCGCTGACCTGGTGCTCCGGCAGGCGGCTGAAGTGATAGACAGCCAGCAGCCCGATCAGGAAGGCCAGGCTCAGCGAAAACTGGTAGCCAAGCGGCTCCCCGATCGACTTCACGAAGAACCCGGCGGTGGGCACCAGCAGGATTTTGGAGAAGTTCATGAGGATGTTGCGCGAAGCGAAGTACTGGCCCCGGATGCGGTTGGGCACGATTTCCCCGGAGAGCGCCGACCACGCGCCATTGGCAACTGTGGCGAAGATCGAAATCCCAATCCAGGCGGCCAGCACGACCACGATCGCCGCCCCGGTGGGCAGCAGCCAGGGCGCGAGCGCCATGACCAGCCACATCGCCTGCTTGAAGAACTGGGCCACCTGGGCCGTGAATTTGTAACGCCCGGAGCGTTCGGCCAGCATCGCGCCGGGGATGGCCAGGCCCGCGCTGCTGATCTGGGAAAGCGTGCCCACCAGCCCGATCTGGCTGGCTGTGACGCCCAGGCTCAGGGCGTACAGGGTGTAGAAGGATTCGGAGAGCGCCAGGGCGATCGAGCCGAACAACCCCTCCAGCCAGAAGCGGCGCAGCCCCTCCTGCTCGGAGTCTTGCAGGCCGTGCACGCGGGGATACCCCAGAAAATGGGCTACAGGGCCAGGGACGGGCAGTTTTTCCACGCGATTACCTCTTCCGAACAGGCCGCCAGGCGTGTCTTCATTATCCTGGCAGGATTCAGGTTTGCGCAAGCGGCGTAAGCAGCGCCCCGGCCAGTAGTCGGAACCGGGGCGCTGGACTATCGTCAGGCAGAACGGGGATGCCGGTTAGTCGGTCAGGGTCAGCACGTAAGCGATGATATCGTTAACCTGCTCGCCCGTGAACAATTCGGCATAAACCTGCGGCATCAGATTCTCCGGGTAGTTGGGAACGACATAGGCGTTCGGCTCCAGGATGGACTGGCGGATGTACTCCTCCGCGTTCAGGCCCTCCACGTGCGTCGCGCCGTGGACGCTGACGTTGAGCAGGCCGGGGCCGATCAGCTGCTGTTCCGAATCGACACGGTGGCAGGTGGCGCAGGCAAAACCCGCTTCAGGGTACAGGGTCTCAAACAGCTCCTTGCCACGAGCCGGGTCGCCAACCGGGACGGCGGATTCTTCTGCGGCAGGTTCCTCTGCTGCCGGCGCATCCGCGTGGTCAGCGCCATGCTCTGCGTCGGCAGCGGGCACCTCGGTCGCCAATTCGGCGGTAGGCTCAGCCATTTCTTCAGCAGCCGGTTCTTCCGCTGCGGCTGGTTCTTCCGCATGCGTATCAGCGTCGGTCTCGGCCGCATGATCCGCCGTCTCATTTACGTACGCCGGACCGCCACAGCCCGCCAGCAGGAGGACCGCCACCAGCATGACTCCCAACAAACGCATCAGGTTGCTCATGTTCTCGCGCCTTCCTGAGTAAATTGTGTGTGCAGTGAAAATCGTTCGAAGTGGATTATAGCCGTCAGAATACGCACTGACAAGCGCGCGCCATTCGGCGGCACGTCCAGAGCAGGCGCCGGGGAGTATAATCACCATCACACACGATCCGGCTCTCCCACCCGCGACAGGTCGCGCATGCCCTATCAGGTCGCCCTGACCCTCACGCCCCTGCACATCCTCAACTGCCTCAGCCTGCTGGCCGCTGACGGTGAGTCGCGCCCGGCGCTGGTCTTTGTGATGGAGGAGTTCGCCACCGCGCGGCAGCTCAGTGCCGGGCTGGGCGCGTTCCTGCCGCCGGGCAGCCGCGCCGTTCTGCTGCCGGGCAGCGAGACCCTGCGCCGGATCGCCCCGGCCGTGCTGCGCCGCCCGCCGCTATCGTACGTGGCGGGCCAGCTTCCCGGCGTGATCGCCTCCCTGCGCGCCCGGCAGATCGCGCGCCGCCTGCTGGTGGAACGCGTCCTGGTCTGCGCGGACATCCACCCCTACCTCCAGCAGATCGCGGGTGCGATTCACGACCGCAACCCCGGCTGCCGGGTTGCGGCGGTTGAGGACGGCGCCGCCTCCTACGCGGACGCGTTGCCCACCGCGCTGCTGATGGCCCGGCGCCATCCGGGGCTGTTCCGGCGGGTCTACGGTCGCCATTTCACGCCGCAGACCGGGCTGGGCCAGTTCCCGCTGCTGGACGAAGCGCACCTGCTTTACCCGGAGCACGCCAATGCCGCCCTGCGCCGCCTGCCCGTCCAGCCTCTGCCGCCGCTTGATTTGCCCTCCGCCCGGCTGGATGCCCTGATCGCGCTGTTCGGCGGCGACCCGGCCGCGCTGGAGGGCGCTGAAGCGGTCGCCCTGGTCTGCCTGCCGCACCCGCGGGTCATGCGGCCCGCCCTGCTGGCGCGCTTCCGGACGGCCGCCGCGCGGTACGCGGCCGCCGGGCTGACCGTGTTCGTCAAGGCCCACCCGCGTGCCACCCTGACCGACCGGCCCGCCTTCCCCGGGCGCTGGATCGCTGGCGCGGTCCCTGCCGAGCTGATCGCCGCCCGGCTCGAAACGCGTTTGCGCGTCGTGATCTCCGGCTACAGCACGATCCTGTACACCGTCCGTCGTCTTAGCCCGGAGGCGGGGGCGATCCTGGTGGAAGACGCGACCGTCCCGATCCCGGCGGAGGTCATGCGCCTGTACCGGGCGGCCGGAGTGACGACCCTGGGGGAGGGCGAGGCGTGATCGCGGCGCGGTGGCGGGAGTTGCGCCGGCTGCTGGCGGCCAGCGTCCCGGCGCAGGCCTCGGCCTGGTACCTCGCGGGCAGCGTCCTGGGCAAAGGGCTGGACCTGCTCTTTGTGCCGGTGTTTCTGGCCCTGCTCACGCCGGACGAGTACGGGCGGGTGGCGGTCTTCACCACCTGGCTGACGCTGTTCAGCATCGTGCTGACCCTGCGCCTGGAGGGCAGCGTTGGCCGCGCCAAATTCGATCGCGACGCGGCGGCTTTCCAGCGCTACCGCTCGGCGGTGCTCGTGCTGGGCCTGCTGGCCGGGCTGATCGGGCTGGGCGCGCTGGCGATCCTGCCCGCGGCGCTGACCCGCCAGGTGTTCCAACTGCCACGGGAGGTCGTCCTGCTGGCGGCGGGCGGGGCGCTGACCCTCTTCGCCATCGAGATGACCTGGCAGGCCTGGCTGTACGACTACCGCTACCGGCACTACACCCTGAGCGGGATCGGTTTCAGCATCCTGAAAATTGCGCTTTCCATCGGCCTGATCCTGCTCCTGCCGGGCCGGGTGGCGGGCGTGGATGGCGGGCTGGCCCGCAGCCTGGGGATCGTGCTGGGCGGGGTGCCGCTGGCCCTGATCCTGGGCGGGCGGACGCTGGCCCGCGGGCGGGCGCTCTTCGCCCCGGCGGACTGGCGCTACGCCCTGGCCTTCTCCCTGCCGCTGATCCCCCACGCCCTGGCCCAGCTCGCGCTCTTCCAGCTTGACCGGGTGCTGATCGCCGAGTACGTCGGGCTGGCGGAAGCCGGGGTGTACAGCTTCGCGGTGCTGATCGGGAATACGGTCTTCATCCTGTGGCAGAACACCAACCGGGCCTGGATGCCGTGGTTCTTCGCCCGGCTGGGGGCGGATGATCGGTCTGCTATCCGCCACCGCGCCCGGCACTACGTCCTGGGCTTCGCGGCCGTGACGGCCGTCCTGATCGTTGTGCTGCCCGCCCTGCTGGGCATCGTGATCCCGGAAGCCTACCGGCCCGGCCTGCGGCTGATCCCGATCCTGACCTTCGCCTCGTTCCTGATGCTGCCCTACAGCCTGTACGTCAATGTCGAGTATTATGAGAAGCGCACCGGCCTGATCGCGCTGGGGACGCTGATCGCTGCCGCGGCTAACCTCAGCCTGAACGTGCTGCTGATCCCGCGCCTGGGCTATGCCGCTGCCGCCTGGACGAGCGCGATCAGCACCGGGCTGCTGTTCGTGATCCATGCCGGGCTGGTGCGCTTTCGCCTGCGGCGGGCCGGGCTGTTCCCGTTCCGGCTGCTGGTCGGCGTCAGCCTGGCGCTGCTGGCGCTCGCGCTGGCGCGAGCGAGTGTTGAATTTTGAGTGATGAGTGTTGAGTTGAAAGGCAGGAAGGGGCATCGTTTTGCAGACCGGGTGCCCCAGCGGATACTGTAGGTAACTCGAAACTCAACACTTCAGCGGAGAGGCTGTTTGGTATGGATTATCCGTCCGTCAGCGTTGTGATCCCGATCCGTAATGAGGAAGCGTTCATCGCGCGCTGCCTGGAGGCGGTGCTGGCCCAGGACTACCCGGCCGAGCGGATGGAGATCCTGGTGGCGGACGGCATGAGCACCGACCGCACGCGGGCGATCATCGCCGGGCTGGCCGGCGCGGCGCGCATTACGCTGGTCGACAACCCCGGCCGCATCCAGGCCGCCGGGCTGAACGCCGCCATCCAGCGCGCGCGGGGGGAGGTCGTCGTCCGGGTGGACGGGCACACGGTCATCGCGCCGGACTACGTTCGGGAGTGCGTGGCGGCCCTGGCGGAGACCGGCGCATCCAACGTCGGCGGCGCGATGGACCCGGTCGGCCTCACGCCCATGGGCCGGGCCATCGCTGCGGCGGGCAAGTCGCCGTTCGCCGTGCCGACCGCGTTCCATGTAGCCCGGGAAGCGCAGGACACGGACACGGTTTATCTGGGAGCGTGGCCGCGCCGCGTCTTTGAGGAAGCTGGTCTCTTCAACCCGGTATTGACCATCAATGAGGATTACGAGCTGAATCACCGCATCCGCCAGGCGGGGGGGTGGGTGTACTTCACGCCGCGCATCCGTTCCACGTACTACGGGCGCCAGACGCTGCACGCCCTGGCTCGCCAGTACTTCCGCTATGGGCGGGGCAAGGTCAGGATGCTGCGCCTGCATCCCGGCTCGCTGCGCCCGCGCCAGGTGGTCGCTCCGGCGTTCGTGGCGGCCCTGATTGGCGGGCCGCTGGCGGGCCTGCTCTTCCCGCCGATCCTGGCTGCGTGGGGGCTGATGCTCGGCGCGTACGTGCTCGCCAGCCTGATGGCGTCTTTGCAGGCGGCCCGCCACGCGCCGGATAGTGACCTGTGGCGGCTGCCGGTCGTCTTCAGATCGGAAGAGCACACGTCTGAACTCCAGTCACCGCTCATTATC
>CAZGYW010000015.1:0-15516 GCA_964530495.1 uncultured Anaerolineae bacterium | reverse complement strand
CAGGCATGGGCGGCCGGCGCAGAGGCCCGCAATGGGCTGGGGATGCTCGTGCGCCAGGGGGCGGCGGCCTTTGCGCTGTGGACCGGGCAGCCCGCCCCGCTGGAGGTGATGACCGCCGCTGCGCAGGCCGCCCTGCAGAACAGGGACAGGTAAACCGATGAACAACGCGCGACTGCGTTTCCTGACCGCGGGCGAATCGCACGGCCCGCTGCTGATGGGCATCCTGGAAGGGATGCCCGCCGGGCTGGCGCTCGCCCCGGAAGACATCGATCGCGAGCTTGTCCGCCGCCAGGAGGGGTACGGCAGCGGCGGAAGGATGCAGATCGAGCGCGACCGGGTTCAGTTGACCGGCGGCGTGATGGCCGGCCAGACCACCGGCGGGCCGATCGGCTTGATCATCCGTAACCGGGACTGGAAACACTGGGCGGACAAGGATATCCCGCCGCTGACAACGCCCCGCCCCGGCCATGCCGATCTGACCGCCGCCCTCAAGTATGACTACGACGATCTGCGCCTGGCGCTGGAGCGTTCCAGCGCGCGGGAGACCACCGCGCGCGTCGCCATTGGCGCGGTATGTAAGCAGTTTCTGGCCGCGTTCGGCATCCGGGTCGGCGGGTATGTCACCCGCATCGGCGTGGAGGAAGCCGACCTCGATCCGGCGCTGGGCTATGGTGAGCGTTTCCGGCTCGCCGAGGAGAGCGCCGTACGCTGCCCCGACCCGGTTGCCGGCGCGCGGATGGAGGCTGCCATCCGCCAGGCCAAGATCGACCGTGATACGCTGGGCGGCATCTTCGAGGTGGTTGTGCTGGGCCTGCCGCCCGGGCTGGGCAGCCACGTCCACTACGACCGCCGCCTGACCGGACGGCTGCTGGGCGCAATGGGCAGCATCCAGTCGATCAAGGGCGCGGAGATCGGCCCGGCCTTCACCAACACAACCCACCCCGGCACGCAGGTACACGATGCCATCACCCTGGACAAGAACAGCAAATTACGCCGCCGCACCAACCGGGCGGGCGGTCTGGAAGGTGGGATGACCACCGGCGAACCGCTCATCATCCGCGCCGCGATGAAGCCGATCAGCACCACCCTCACTCCTTTGGAAACGGTCGATCTCGCTACGGGCCGTGTCAGCCAGACCGTCTACGAACGCTCGGATTTCTGCGCCGTACCGCGCGCTGTGGTCGTCGGGGAAGCGATGGCCGCCTGCGTCCTGGCTGACGCGTTGCTGGAGAAGCTGGGTGGCGATACCATGACCGAGTTGCAGACGCGTTTCGCGCTGCTGCGCCAGGGTAATCTCGATGACCTGACTATGCGAAGCGAACCCTGGCGGTTCGGCTACACCTGGCCGCCGGGTCTGGAATTCTAGGCGCAGAAGGGAACCGGTATGTCCGAAGTGCGCTACACTGATTCGCTGGCGGGCGTCAGACCCGAACAACTCATCGGGTTTTTTATCGGCTGGCCGAACCCGCCCGCGCCGGAGACGCACCTGCGCAGCCTGCAGGGCAGCGCCCTGGTCTGGCTGGCGCTGGTGCCGGAGTCCGGGCGGGTGATCGGCTTCATCAACGCCCTCAGCGACGGGGTGCTCAGCGTCTTCATCCCTCTTCTGGAAGTCCTGCCAGAATACCAGGGTCGCGGCATCGGCAGCGAACTCGTCCGGCGGATGCTGGAATCGTGCCGCACTTATTACTCGGTCGATCTGGTCTGCGACGCCGATCTCAAGCCGTTCTATGCCCGCCTCGGCCTGCAGCCGATGGGCGCGATGGCCCTGCGCCACTACGACCGGCAGTCCGGCCGCTGAGGTGAGCGCGATGAACCTGGTACTGACGGGCTTTATGGGAACCGGCAAGAGCACGGTTGGGCGGCAGGTGGCGGCGCGCCTCGAGCGTCCGTTCGTCGATATGGATGCCGTGATCGAGACGCGGGCCGGGCAGCCGATCGCGGCCATCTTCGCCGCCCAGGGCGAAGCAGTCTTCCGGCAGCTGGAGCGCGCGTTGTGCCTGGAGCTGGCTGCGCAGGATGGGCTGGTGATCGCCACCGGCGGCGGGGCGCTGATTCCGCCGGAAAGTCGCGCGGCCATGCTGCGCAGCGGTCTGGTGATCTGCCTGACAGCCACACCGGAGGCGCTGCTGGCCCGCCTTGCAAATGAGGCAGATCGTCCCCTGTTGGCGGCGGCCGATCCGCAGGCGCGCCTGCGCGAACTGCTGGCCGCCCGCGCCGCCGCCTACGCGGCCCTGCCCTTTCAACTGGACACAAGCACGCTGACTCCTGATCAGGTTACGGAAGCGGTTCTAACCCTATGGCAGACCCACATACCCTCCATGTAAAAACGCCCGACGGCGGTTACGAGATCCTGTTCGCCCCCGGCGCGCGGCGGCGGCTGGCCGGCATCCTGGCTGAGCATGGCCTGACCGGGCGCACGATTGTTGGCACCAACACCACTCTGGCCCCACTCTACGGGCGGGACATGGTCGCCCACCTGCCGAATGCGGTCGCCGTCTCCCTGCAGGACGGTGAGCAGTATAAGACGCTCCAGACCTGCGAGGCAATTTACAGCGGGCTGGTCAGGCTGGGACTGGATCGGGGCGGAGTCATCCTGGCCCTGGGCGGCGGGGTCGTCGGCGACACGTTCGGCTTTGTGGCCGCGACCTACATGCGCGGGGTGCGCCTCGTCCAGATGCCCACCAGTCTGCTCGCCATGGTCGATTCCAGCGTGGGTGGCAAGACCGGGGTTGACCTGCCGGAGGGCAAGAACCTGGTCGGCGCATTCAAGCAGCCGGAGCTGGTCGTGATCGACCCCGAAGTCCTGAGCACCCTGCCCGACGACGAATGGCGCTGCGGGCTGGCGGAGGTCGTCAAGCACGGTCTGCTGGCCGACCCGGCACTCCTCGATCCAGCGCTGCTGCAGCGCGACCGGGCTGCGGAATTCCTGCCGCGTGCCGTCCAGGTGAAGATTGCGGTGGTGGAGCAGGACCCTTACGAGCAAAACATCCGCGCTCACCTTAACCTGGGCCATACCTTCGCGCATGCCCTGGAGCAGGTCAGCGGCTACACCTGGAAGCATGGTCTGGCAGTTGGGGTGGGTCTGGTAGCGGCGGCGCGCCTCTCCGCGCGGCTGGGCGTGTGTCCGCCGGGCCTGCCCGGCCAGGTCGAGCGACTACTGACCACGCTCGGCCTGCCGATCCGCTCTGGCCACTACGACCCACGGGGGCTGTGGCAGGCCATGGCAACCGACAAAAAGTGGCAGGCCGGGCGGGCGCGTTTCGTCCTGCTTCAGGGCGTTGGGCAGCCGCTGGTCGCCGATGATGTTGACCCGGATGATGTGCTGGCCGTCCTCACCGAAATGAGCGCACCATGACCACCGAACTGCTGATTCTGCACGGCCCGAATCTGAACCTGCTGGGCGAACGCGAGCCGGGAGTGTACGGAACGCTCACCCTGGACGCGCTGAACGAGGCACTGCAGGCGCACGCCGCCGCGCGCGGCATCGCGCTGCGCATCCAGCAATCCAATCACGAAGGCGCCCTGATTGACGCCCTGCACGAGGCCCGGCACCGGGCGGCCGGGGTCGTCATTAATCCCGGCGCGTACACACACACCTCGGTCGCCCTGCGGGACGCGATCAGCGCCATCGCTCTGCCCGTGGTAGAGGTGCACCTCAGCAACATCCACGCCCGGGAGCCGTTCCGCCACACGTCGCTGCTTGCGCCGGTCTGCCTGGGGCAGATCTGCGGCTTCGGGTGGCGCAGCTATACGCTGGGGATTGACGCGCTGCTCGGTCACCTGGACGGCTGATCATCTGCCGGTTTCCAGGGCTGCTCGGCCTGCCCCGCCTGCAGGTTCACCCAGCGGGCCAGTGTGAACAGGAAATCCGAGAGCCGGTTCAGGTAGACGATCACCGCCGGAGTAATGGGATACTCATCCGCCAGGGCGACGCTCAGGCGCTCGGCGCGCCGGCATACGGTACGGGCCACATGCAGGATAGCCGCCGCCCGCACCCCGCCCGGCAAAATGAACGCCTGCAGCGGCGGCAGATCGGCATCCAGCGCATCAATCGCAGCCTCCAGGGCTGCTGCCGCATCCGGCGCGGTTCGCACTATCGCGCTGGACTTCACATCCAGCGGCGTAGCCAGGTCCGCCCCCAGCACGAACAGATCACTCTGAATTCGATCCAGCCAGGCAGCGGCCCGGTCGGGCAGCGCTTCGGCCCGCGCCATTCCCAGGAGCGAGTTCAGTTCATCCACCGTGCCATACGCTTCTACGCGTGGATCATGCTTACGGACCCGTCCCCCGCCAAACAAACCCGTATCCCCGGTGTCTCCGGTTCTGGTGTAGATCTTCACAGGCAATCCCCAGGTGTCATCTCAGGTTCGCGCTCATTCGTTTGCGGTGAGGTAATCGGTTGCCTCACAGACTCTTGGCCGGCCACCCACCGCACACCGCCGACCATGGTATACCATAATTTACCTGATCATTAACAAAATAGGACATTCGGGCACTTGCCCTATTCGCCCCCTAGACACCATAATGGTACACAGAGTTATCATGCGTGGCTCGTCATCACATCACGCCAGAAAAGTCAACGGGGGATGGTTATGGGTAAGAAGCGGCTGCTAACGATCCTGACAGTCTTTTGCTCGCTGCTCGTCACCTTGACCGCAATCGGGCTGACCCGCGTTGCGGAAGCGGAACAGCCCGGCGCGCCTTTAGCCCCCGCGCTGGCCCGGCCGGATGCCCAGCAGCCCCCGTACTGCGATGGCTTCGCGGACGATCCGATCCTCGGCGTGGGCGTGACCCGCGTCAGCGCCGAGTCGGCCGTGTTCGGCCCGACCTGGCTCACCAACCAGCCCGATGCGGGCGGGCCGGTCCTGGTCATCCCCGGTGAGAACGTCCGCATTGAGTTCGTCATCAGCAATACCACCACCCAGAATGTCACCAATGTCAGCGGCATGCTGGTCATCAGCTATGACCGTTTTTATTCCACGGACATGGTTTTCACCAGCTGGTCGGGCGGCGCCATTCAGGACTTCGCGGGCATCCTTGCGCCAGGTCAGGAAGTGCGCGGCTATGTGGATTACGTGGCCCGCCCCGGCGACCCGCTCGAGGTTGACTACGCTTTCTATGGTATTGCGCTGCTCAGCTCCAATGCGGAAGGACACTGCGACAAGGACTTCGCCAGCCTGGAGGGGACTACCTTCCGGGTGGAGGGCGCGGGCCTCGCGTTGGAGCTCGCGATCAGCAATGCCCCGAACCCGGCCGAGCCCCGGATCGAGGTTGGCGCGCCGATCCAGTGGACGCTGACCATGCGCAACCAGCGGGCCATCGCCACCACCATCAGCGCCATTGATGACCTTGTCTTCGAGAGCAATGTCTTCGGTACGTGCACACCCCTGCCCCCGGCTGAAGGTGACACGCTGGAGGAATTGCTGCAGACCCAGGCGGGCACCAGTGCGCTCCCGGCTTCCGTCGGTGCGACGCTGCAGGTAACATTCACCTGTGATATGCTGCCTGTTTACCCCGACCCGCTGGTTAACGAGGTCACCGTCCAGGCCACAGCCAATACTTCCGTAGGCGACAGGACGGTGCCTTTTACCGTCAGCGCAGCGGTGAGCAAAGGCACCCCATCAATCAGCGTTGTGAAGATCGCCAATGCGACCCAGGCCATCGTGGGGGAGACGGTAAGCTACACGATTCGCGTCACCAACGATGGGGACACCCCGCTCACAGCCGTCACCGTGGTCGACTCGCTGACCCAGGCCCTGCTCAATGTCCCGGATAAAACCCTTGCCGTGGGCCAGTCCTACCAGGAAGACGTTGACTACGTGGTCCAGGATACGGACGCCGACCCGCTGGTCAACATTGTCACGGCGGTTGGCGTTTCGCCCGAAGGCGCGACGGCCAGCGATAGCTGGACGCTCAGCCTGGACAAGCGCAATCCGGCCCTGGAGCTTGAGATGTCCGTGGCGCCGGAGGCGGCAGCCGTCGGTGAGACGGTCACCTACACCTTCCAGGTCACGAATACCAGCCCGGAGAGCCTGGTCAACCTGCGTGTGGAGTTCCCCCTGTGCGAGCAAACGGGCATTGTGGCCGGGTGCTCCGGCAACCGTGTCCTGCTCGGCACGCCGCCGGCCCAGACTGTGAGCCTGCTCGCCGGATCGACAGTGACCGGAACCGTGCAGTACACCATCCAGGGCACTGAATCCGATCCATTCGGCTATTCGCCCCAGACGACTGCCACCGCACAGGCCCTGACCAACCAGGGCGCCGCCGTGATTGATACAGCTTCTGTCTTCGTTGACATCCTGAGCAGCCAGATCCGGATTGAAAGCGCCGCCGACCGCGAAACGGCACTCCGCGGCGATACCATCACCTACACCTTCCAGGTGACGAACCTGGCCAGCTCGCCCCTGACCGTGCAGTCCATCACCGACAGCCTGCTCGGGCCAATCGGCAACCTGCCAGCCGGCGGGCTGGTCCTGAATCCGGGCGATCCGCCTTATGAGTTCCAGGCGCTCTACACCGTCAGCGGGAGTGATCTTGACCCGCTGGTCAACATCACCACTGTGACGGCAGAGGGCGACATTACCGACTCCACCACGACCGTCGTGGACATCAGCAACGCTCAGTTGTTCATCACCGTAGCGACAATCCCCCCGGACGAGCAGGAGCCTCCGCTGCCCGTTGAATACCGGGTCTTCATCTCCAACAACGGTCTGGTCACGCTGAGCAACATCACCGGCTACATCCAGTTTGTAGATACCGGTGAGCCGGAAAGCCAGCTCCTGATCGCCTTCCCGGACGGCCCCGGCCCCACGATTGAAGCCGGCACGCTGGCGCCCTTCGAGCTGGCCACCGCCACCTTCACCCGCGACGTCCAGAGCGAAGATCCAGACCCGCTCACGACGCTTGTCCGGATTCAGGGTACTGATGACCTCGGCCTGCAGCGCAGCTTCTTCGGCTCCGTCACCATCAACATCCTGCCCACCCGGCTTCAACTGCGCAAGTCCGCCAATGCGGTCCGGGCCGGGATTGGTGACCTGATCACGTACGAATTCACGGTCACCAATGCCGCCGATTCCGACATCGTGGACATCACGCTGACGGATGCGCTCTGTCCTGACAGTGTCGCCGGTACCGGCTGCGATGGTAGCAGCGTCCAGCTTGCTCCCTACGACCCGGTTACCGAAACCACCACCGGCCCCTTTGTCACCACCTTCCCACGCCTCGGGCCGGGGGAAATGGCGTACGGCACGTTCGACTACATCGTGCGGACGACGGATATCCAGCGCGAGGATCAGCTCCTGACCAACCAGGGACGCCTGGCTGGCACACTGGAGGCGGGTTCCGAAGCGGTGGGAGATGTGAGCCAGTGGGACATCGAGATCGTCAACCCCCTGGTTGTGGAGAAATTCGCGGATCGTGTGGTCGCCAGCGACGGTCAGTGCGTGACCTACTCGTTCCGGGTCTCCAACATCGGCAGCCTGACCCCCATCCAGAATGTGACGGTCGTAGACAATCAGTTAGGCAGCCTGACCGGGGCTTTCCCGCCCTTCACGCTGGTTCCCGGCGATACGCTTACCCTGTCAGAATCAACGCCGACCTGCACCGGGGCGACCCAGCATCGCATCACCGCCGCAGACATGCCGCGCCTGACCAACATTGTCACCGTGACCGGCACAGCCAACGGCCAGACCCTCACAGCAATAGACAGCTGGGCAATCGACGTGACGCCGCCGATTGTGGTGAGCAAAGTCAACCTTGAACCATTCTTCGGCATCGCCGTTGTTGGCGATACGATCCTCTACCGGGTGAGCATCTCCAACGCCTCCGACGTGCCGTACACTTTCGTCAGCGCGCGCGATGTGTCCACCAGCGCCTATGAGACCGAGCGACCGATCAGCGTGGTCACGCTCATCGCCAACAGTGACAATCCGGCCAACCCCGCCCTGCTCCCGGGCGAGCGCACGTTCGTCGAGTACACCTATGAAGTCGGCCCGCGCGACCCCGACCAGCTCATCAACACGTTCGAAGTGACCATGAACAATGGCACGGACACGATCGTATTCTCAGACTCACACACGGTGGAAATCTTCAGCCCGATCAGCATTCTTAAGATTCCCGACCGGTACTTTGCCGTCGTGGGCGAAACCATCCATTACGACTACCTCATCTACAACGTCTCGCCGATCACAATGACCGGCGTCACAGTCAGCGATGACAAACTGCCCGTCGTCACCACCCGGCTGGTGAATGCCAGCGGTGTGCCCGTGACCGGCTACATAACCACCCCGCGCGATCTGCCGCCGGCGGAAGATTATCCGTGCATAGTTCCCATCTGTGACGCCTGGTACCTGGAGAGCGATCCTGCCAGCCATAACTACACCGTCCAGCCGGCGGATCTGGTCTCCGACAAGCTGATTAACACGGTGACCGTTATCGGCCAGACCACGGTCGACTCCCGGGAGGCCGGAGTGTCGCTGGTTACCACGGAGACTGCCGAAGTCCAGATCGCCAACCCGCTGCGCATCGTCAAGACCGGCCCGCTGACAGCCAGCCGCGACACCACCATCACGTACTCGGTGACGGTCACCAATACAAGCCCGCTGGCCTCCGGCAATGTGATCACCGGCATCGACGTGGTGGATATCTTCACCGGCGAGGTGAGCCTGCGATTCCCGGATCCGGTGAACCGCCCGCGCACGCTGGCGCCCGGCGAGTCGGCCGTAGGAACGGTCACGCTTACTGTCCCGCAGAACGCACGCGATCCGCTGGTGAATACCCTGACCGGCACCGGGACGCTGCTCATCGGCAGTAACTCGTTCGCCATCACGACCATCGCCACGGCCTCCGTTGACCTGGACGATCCGATCCTGGACGTCACCCTGACGGCCAACACCGAAACCACCGAGCGCAACACCACCGTCACCTGGTCGGCTCGCCTGATCAACAACGGCACCAGCGACCTCACCAACCTTGTGTATGCGGACAGCACCGGGATCGACTTCCCTACCCGTTCTGACTGCCCGACCGACCTGCCCCAGGGCGGCGTGCCGATCTACTGCACGTGGCAGTACACGTTCACGATGGACGACCCCGATCCGTATGTCAACACCCTGGTCGTGACCGCTGAGACGCTGGGCGGTAATGTCTTTGAAGGTGGTGACGAGTTCACCGTAGACCTGATCGACCCGCGCTTCCGGGTCAGCAAGGTTGCCGCGCCCAATGTGGCATTTGTCGGCGACACGGTGACGTACACCATTACCGTCACCAACACCAGCAACTCCGTCCTCACGGGCGTGACTGCCTACGACTCGCTGACCGGGCCGGTAGCCCTCAGCTTCCCCAGTGGCACGCCCGGCCTGCTCAACAACAATGAGAGCGCGACCGCGCAGATCACGTACACGCTGTCCCAGGCGGATCCCAATCCGCTGGTCAACGAAGTCTACGCGACCGGAACATCAGTCGCCGGCGGCATCACCCTGGAGGACCGCACCTACACGACGGTGCTGATCACTGCCTCCCGCCTGCTGGTCGAAAAGCAGGTCTCGCGCCGGACGGTGCAGTTTGGCGAGACCTTCACTTACAATATCGCCATCACCAACATCGGCCAGGTGCCCCTGCGCGATATCCAGGTGCTGGATGAAGCGGTCGGCCTGGACACCGCCGCCGATCCGAACGCCTGCGGCGGCTCGATCACGTACAACAGCCGGACGTACGACGTCACCTGCACGGTGGATACGCCGCTGACGATCGCCCCGATTGATCCGCTGAAACCGTTCGAGGTCGCTTTCATGACCTACACAGTGACCGCGACCGAGGGCCTGCCGGATCCCTTCGTCAACACTGCTGTTGTCAGCGGTATTGACGACCAGGACAACCCGGTCACCGGCAGCGACACTATCGCGGTGGACATCCTCACCCCCGGCATTGTGCTGACCAAGACCGCAGACCGGGCTGGCGCCGCTGTCGGCGACACCATCACCTACACCGTCGCACTGACCAATACCACCGGCAGCCAGCTCACCAATGTTCAGGTTTTCGACAATGAGCTCGGCGTCCCGGTGCTGATGAGTCTGGAAGGCGCGCCGTACACCGACACAATCGCGGTGATGGACAACCGCCAGACCGCCCTGGGCATCATCACCTACACGGTCACCCGCGATACTCCCACGCCGTACGTCAATACCGTCACCGTAACCAACGATCAGGGTCTGACTGACGGCGCCGCGGCCAGCGTGGAAATCCGCGACCTGGGGCTGCTGGTGACGAAATCCGCGCGCAACGCGACCGCCGTGATCGGCGAAACCGTCACGTATGACATCCAGGTGCAGAACACCAGCGCGCAGACCATCCATGCGCTAACCGCCATCGACCACCTGACCGGCACGCCGATCGTCCTGAACGATCCGGATACCGGGCTGCCCATCACCGAGCTTCCCGCCGGTGAGACTGCCGTTGGTACCTTCCAGTACGTCATCCCGCCCGACGTTGCCGACCCGCTGGTCAACCGGGTCACCGCCTCCGGACGCGCCGATTCGGGGGTGTACGTCTCCTCCAGTGGCCTGGCCCTGGTTGACATCCGCGAGGCCGACATCAGCCTGAGCAAGACGGCTTCTGCCAGCACCGCGCTGGTGGGTGACAGCATCACCTACACCTTCGAAGTGCGTAACGAGGGCAACTCGACCCTGACGGACATCGTTCTCACCGACCCGCTGTGCGCCACGGCAGCCTCTGGCTGCGCCAGTGCCAGCGAAGTCGCCCTGACTTTCCCCGGCGCGGCCGGCACGCTGGCCTCCGGTGAAGCGGCGACCGGCCAGCTCACGCGCGCCCTCCAGCCCGGTGACCCCGACCCGCTGATCAACACTGCGCTGGTCACGGCCCTGACCTCCAACGGAACCACCATCCAGGACTCAGACAGCGCCACCGTCGCGGTCGCCACATCTGATCTCCTGATCACCAAGACAATCCTGGGCGTTGGCGGCTGTGCCGCGCCGGTCAGCCAGCCGGCGGCCCGGATTGGTGAGATCGTCGCCTACCAGATCCAGCTGCAAAACCTGGGGCCGAACACGATCAGCGCCATCCAGGTGATTGACACGCTCAACGGCGCGGATATCACCAATCTGCTGCTGCCGGGCGTCATCCCGCCAGCCACCCCCACCCTGGGCGCGTTCGGCAGTGTCTCGACGTGCATCCAGACTCAGGTCACTGCTTCGAGTCCTGACCCGCTGGTCAACACGGTCATCGCCTCCGGGCTGCTCAACGGCGTCACCCCGCTGACGGATAGCGCGTCGGCCAGCATCCCGATCGCCAGCGGCAACCTGCTGGTCACCAACACCCCCAGCCAGACGGTGGCGACCATCGGCACAACGATCACGTACAATGTCACGGTGCGCAATACCGGCCTGCAAACGCTGAACAACGTCCAGGCCACCAGCCCGCAGGCGGGCGGCAGTATTGCGCTTGGCACGAATACGCTCGCGCCGGGCCAGAGCACCACCGGCAGCTACACGTACACCATCACCGGCCTGGATGCCGATCCGCTCCTGAGCACCGTCACTGCCACCGGCATTGCGCCCGGCCCGATCACGCTGACCGATTCAGCGACGGCCACGGTTGATCTGGTGGCGCAGGGCATCCGGCTCACCAAAGAGGCGGCCCCCACGCTCGCCGCAGTGGGCACCGACATCGTTTACACATTGACCATCACCAACACCGGCACGACCGCGATCACGGACCTCACGGTTGTCGACTCCCTGCTCGGCGGCGAGATCACCGGGTGCTTTATCCCCGGCGGAGCGCTGCCCACCCCGGCACCGCTGTGCGTGGTTCCAACCACCTCACCGCTGCCGCTGGCCCCGGGAGCCAGCATCAGCTCCGCGGTGCGCCGGACGCTCACCGCCGGTGATGGCGATCCCGCCATCAACACCGCCGTGGTCACCGCCCTGGCGGAGAACCCTGGCGATCCTGCTAACCCACTGATCCTGACAGACTCGGCCAGCGCGCGGGTGGACGTCTCCGGCAGCGGCCTGACCGTCATCAAGACGGCTGACCGGGCTGCCGCGTTCAATGGGGATGTCGTCACCTACACGCTGGAAATCGTGAATACCAGCACCTCAACAGTCACCGGGCTGACCGTGGCCGACTCGGTTGTGCCCGGCATCATCCTGCCGCGCAACAGCCTGGCTGCCGGCGAGCGTATGACGGTAACCTATACCCACACGGTAAACGCTCTAACTGATCCGAATCCGCTCGTCAATCGGGCTCTGGTCAGCGGCCGGGACACGGCCGGGGTAACCGTCACCGACACCTCCTCAGCCAGTGTCGCCATCCTGGGCAGTGACGCGCTGCGCGTCGTCGTCACGCCGGACCGGACTTCGGTGCTGGCTAACCAGACCATCAACTACCTGGTGCTGATCACCAACATCGGCACCGAACCGCTGGCCGATCTGACCGCGGTCGCCACGCTGCACGACGGCGCAACGCTTGACCTCACCGGCCAGTTGGCCGCACCATCACTGGCCCCCGGCGCCAGCTTGAGCGCCACCTTCAGCTACTACGTGACAACAACCGATCGCTCTCCGGTGGTGACGACTGTCACCGCCCAGGGCACCGGTGCCAGTGGGCCGGTCAGCGCGACGGGCCGCTCCTCTGTGGATATCCGCATCTCGTCGATCCGCGTGAGCGCGGCGCCGACCAACTGCGGCTACCCCTGCATCGGCGTGATTGGCGATACCATCCGTTTTGAGGCGACCATCCGCAATGATGGCGCAACAATCCTCACCAACGTCTCGCTGACGGCCAATCCCGCGGTGCAGTTCGAGCAGGTGCCAACCGGCCTGATCCTCGCTCCGAACCAGGTGCACACGGTCTACTTCACCTACATCGTGCCCTTCAACGCGCCAAACCCGGTGCGGATCGTCCTCAGCGCGCAGGGCACCGACCCGATCGGCACGCTGGTCACCAGCCCGAACTACAATTACGTACTGGCCACCGCCAACCCACGCATCGCGGTCACCCTCACCGCTGACCGCACCGAAACGCTGGATGGCCAGGCGATCAATTACACCGCTGAGATTCGCAACGTCGGCACCGAGCGGCTGACCAACCTGGCACTGGTGGACAGCCTGGTGGGCGCTCTGTCCGATAAGATCACGGTCAGCGCGCTCGACCCCGGCCAGGCGACAAGCGTTACCTACTCATACACGCCGGGCACGGCCTCCCAGGACCCGCTGGTGAGCACTGCAACCGTCAGCGGCACGACCATCTTTGGACGGTCGGTCACCGATAACGATACGCACATCGTCAACATCCTGCGCCCGCAGTTGTACGTCACCCTCACGGCGGACCGGAGGGTCGCCGTCCTGGGCGAGCGCATCAACTACACCGTCAATGTGATGAACATCGGGGACGGTCCCATCACTAACCTGCGCGGCTCCTTCCTGGTCGATCGGACCGCCGCCTCCGGGCTGATGATGCGCCCGGCGGAACAGGGTGGCAGCGTGGTTCTGGGCACAACGTCTCTCGTCCAGGGCGCGGCGACCTCCGGCTTCTTCAGCTATATCGCCAACAGCGGCGATCCGAACCCGCTGACGATACGCGTCATCGTCTCCGGCAATGGCATCGTGGGCAGCGCCCAGGTCGCGGTCACCGGCACTGATACGGAAACGGTCTCCCTGATTCTGTACGATGCCAACGGCAACCCGATCTCTGTCCCGCCGCCCATCATCGGCTTCGCCAATCCGGAGGTCAACAAGAGCGCCAACCAGCCGTATGCCGTGCCGGAAGGGTTGATCACCTGGACGCTGACCGTCCGCAACCCCGGCAGCGAACCGCTGGCCGGCATCATCCTGACGGATACGGTTGACTTCCGCATGACCGTGGTCAGCTCCTCCATCAGCAACGGCACCATCAACTCGGAGGGCAACACGGTCGTGGCCACTACCGGCACGCTGCAGTTCAACGAGACCGCGATGCTGACCATCATCGCGCGGGTGAACGAGGGCGTGATTCCGGGCGCGCTGCTGGACAACACCGGCTGCGCCACCGCCTTCGGCGGCACGGCGTCGATCTGCGATACCGCCACCGTGCGGATCGCCCCGGATGTGGAGCTGCTGCCCGCCACTGGCCAGGCGGCACCGGAGAGCAGGCTTCCGATCGACATGGACGCGCGGGTTGCCCTTGGAAACCTGCTGCTGGCAGCCGGCCTGCTGGGACTGTTCAGCCGGCCCGGTGTCAGGCCAATCCTGCTGATCCTCATGGGGCTGGCGGCGATCGCGCTGCTGGTCATCGGGGTCACCGGGCTGCTGAACCCCGGTCCGCAAACTGCAGCAGAAGCCACCTCCACCCCGCCGGCAGAGGCCATCGCGCAGGAGCCAACGCTGGAAGAACCAGCACCAACAGCCACGCTTGAGCCGTCCGTCCCGACTGCCGCACCACCTACGGCCATCCCCATGCCAACCGCGGCCGGGCCACTCCCGCCGACTGTAGCGGCGCCGTTTGAGGTACCCTTCACACCGCGCTTCGAGCGAGAGTTGTTCATCCCCCGCCTGGGGCTGAGCGGCTCCGTCCCGATCGTGAGCGTCCCGCTGCGCAACCGGACGTGGGACGTTCGCGACCTGGGCCAGAACATCGGCTTCCTGCAGGGAACATCCTGGCTGGATGAAGCGACGGGTGAATACGGAGGCAACACCGTGCTGGCCGGCCACATCCAGCTCACGGATGAGATCGCCGGCCCGTTCCGTGACCTGGACCTGCTGGAAATCGGCGATTCGGTCTTCATCGCCGAAACCGGGGCTGTTCACGAATTCGAGGTGGTCGCCATCGACGTGGTTGCGCCGGATGACGTAGAAGTCGCCTACCCGACCGAAGATCAGACCCTGACGCTGATTACCTGTACCACGTGGAATATGTTCCGGGGGGCTTTCGCCGAGCGCCTGGTGGTGCGGGCCAGGCCAGTCCGGTCAATGGTCTACTGAGCAATCACACCCGGGGCGTCCTGCCCCGGGTCGTTTTTGTACTGGCGCCGGTCGGCTTCGGCCGGGCGCAGCAGGACGTACACCAGCCCGGCCAGCGGCACCAGCGCCACCAGCGCAATCATGAAGGGCTGCGCCGGCGCGCGGGTGTAGAGCAGCCCGGCGGCCCACGGCCCGGCGAACGCCCCGATGCCGAACATGGTTTCCACCATGCCAAAAGCCGTCCCGTGGTGGGCAGGTGGCGCATATTCCGTGGCAACGCCCAGGGCCAGCGTGCGCACCGTCAGGTACACCCCCAGCAGGAAATAGACAAGCACCAGTCCCGGCAGCAGCAACGGCCCGGCGGGGATCAGCAACAGCCCGCCAAAAGCCAGCGCCAGCAACCCACCTGCCAGGCTCAGCGCGCGCCGGGAGTGATGCCCGCCCAGGGCCAGCATCCATACCACGCCGCCCAGCGCCGTAGCCGTGCCCAGGCTGCCGACAATGCTCACCGGCAGGCCGCGCTCAGTCTCCACGAATGTGGGCACCAGCGCATACCCGAGCGCGA
>CAZGYW010000014.1:0-15711 GCA_964530495.1 uncultured Anaerolineae bacterium | reverse complement strand
GCGGGAAAATTCTAGCGAATGGCGGGGGCTTTGTCAACGGTGAGCCTTGCGGCGCGGTCTGATCCCGTATGCTCATGGGCAACAGTCAGCATGTCGGGCCGGGTGGCCAGGGCGTGTTGCGGCGGAGATGCGCTGCGCGCCACCGGGATCGGAAGCGGAGCAGGGCGGTGTGTAGGACTTCAGGGGCGTTGGCCAGCCAGCCCGGTTGTCTTTATACTTGACTTGATTCCGCATGCGACACCTGGTGACGGGAGGGCGGATAGATGGGCATGCGGCGCCTTTTTGGTGGCCGGACGCTGGCCGAGCGGTACCTGGAACGCGGGTTGTATTACCTGGACAAGAAGAAGTATGATGATGCGCTTGCGGACCTGACGTCGGCCATCGTCGAGGAGCCGTATAACGCCGAACTGTATGCCACCCGCGGCTTCATCTATCTTGAATCGAACCAGGAAACCTACCTGGAGTACGCCCGCTCGGACTTTGAGTATGCGCTCCACCTTGATCCAAAGCAGTGGGTGGCGCATTACTGCCTGGGCATGATCGCCTACGCTGCCGAAGAATATGCCGAAGCGATGGGGCGGTTCACCCTCACGCGCGACCTGGCTCCTGACAAACCGGAAGCGCATTACTATCGGGGGTTGTGCGCTTTCCAACTGGGTCTCCTGGCGGATGCGCTGGCGGACATGCAGCGGGCGCTCGATCTTTTTGACGAGCAGGATGACAGCCGCAAGAATTCCGCGCGGCGGTGGCTGACTCAGTTTCGCAAGGCGCAGAAGCAGCTTAAGAGCAATCAACGGTCTTTACCGGCTCCGGGAGGCACTACCGGCGGCCGGTAGGTGAAGGCAGGGAACCCGTGGGAATCGCAAAACGTACGGTCCGGGGGATGATCTGGGCCTATACCGTGTTCTTTGGCAGCCGGCTCGTGACGATGGTGAGCACGGCGATTCTGGCGCGCCTGCTGGTTCCGGAAGACTTCGGGCTGATCGGTTACGCCCTGATTCTCCTGAGTTTTGTGGAAGCGACCCAGGACATGGGCATCAAGGATGCCCTGATCTACAGCTCGGATCGTGTGGAAGATACGGCTGATACCGCCTTCATCATCAATGCTGTATTAGGCTTTGTGCAGTACGCGATTGCGTTTCTGGTGGCGCCGCTGGCCCTCCACATTTTTGATGATCCACGCATTGTGCCAATGGTGCGCGTGATGGCTCTGGCCTTCGTGTTCAATGCGCTGGCCAATACTCATGATGGGCTGCTGCAGAAGGAACTGGAATTCCGCAAGCGGTACACCCCGGATGTCTATTCGGCGGTCATCAAGGGCGCGGCTTCGATTGCCCTGGCGCTCTTCGGCTATGGCGTGTGGAGCCTGGTGGCCGGGCATGTCATCGGGTCGATAGTGCGCATGGTGGCCAAGTGGATGCTGCAGCCCTGGCGGCCGCGCTTCCGGTTCCACATGGATCGGGCGCGTGCGTTGTGGAGTTTCGGCGTTTTCATTCTGCTTTACAACCTGCTGGGCGTGGGCCTGTCGCAGGCATCGCAGATGTTCATTGGCGCGCTGCTCGGCGCCGTCCAGCTCGGCTATTACACCATCGCGGCCCGCCTGCCAGAGATGGTGCTGATCAACTTCAGCCTGGTGCTGACGCATGTGCTCTTTCCGGCGTACGCCAAGGTCAAGGACGATCGTGCCCGGCTGACCGCAGGTTTCTTCATGGCAACCAAGTACACGGCCTTTGTGACCCTGCCGATTGGCCTGGGGATGGTGGTGGTGGCCCCGGAGCTGGTGCGGGTGGTGTTTGGGACGCAGTGGGATGGGGCGATCATCCTGGCCCAGGTGCTGGCGGTGCTGGGCATGGTCGCCACCCTGCCGTGGAGCGCCGGTGATGTGTTCAAGGCGCTGGGGCGCCCGGATGTGGCCACGAAATTGCTGCTGATCGAGGCGCTGTATACATTCCCCCTGGTGGCCGTATTCACGATTGAAACGCGGCTGGCTGTGATGGCCTGCCTGGCGAATGTGATCGCGGCCATCATCACCACCTTTCTGCGGCTGGGGCTGGCGGCGCGCTTCCTCAAGTTCAATCCGCTGGAGTACTATTTTCTGTTTCGCTCGCCCTTCTACAGTGCATTCGTCATGTCCGGCGTGGTGATCGTCTGGCGCATGCTCATGGCGGACCGCTCCGATCTGCTGGTTCTGGTAACCTCCATCGGGATTGGCGGCGTGGTCTACGGGCTGCTGCTGTGGCTTATGGAGCGCGAAGAGGTCAACGAGGCGATCTACATGCTCCAGTCGGCGCTCCGGCGCCGCGCCAAAGAGCCGGTCGCGGAGGCCGTCGATGTAGCCTGAGTCGCATTGGCATCCCGGCCGGATATCGAATTCTCACGCCATACTCTAATGCAGAGGGATGGTATCTCAATTCACCGCCCGCTATCATAGCCGCATGAAAGGCGCAGGCCCGGATGATCGCCGGAGTGCCGCTGCGCGGGAGAATAGCACACAGAGGGTTTGAGTATGTGGCGATGGATTGGGCTGGGCATCGTGCTGGTGGGGATCATCGGGGCCGGATTCAGTCTGGCGGACCTGGCATCCGACGGTGAGGTTGGGGCCAGTGTTGCGCTGCTGAGCGCTTCGTCTGACCTCACCGGTTATGCGCGGGCGATTGATCCGTATGACTGGCAGTTCCCGGAAGACTTCGGGCCGCATCCGGAGTACCAGACCGAGTGGTGGTACTACACCGGCAACCTGGCCAGCGCGGAGGGCGCCCGATACGGGTTTCAGTTCACGGTCTTCCGGCGGGCGCTCGTGCCAACCCCGATCGAAACAGAGTCCGAATGGCGCACCAACCAGGTCTATATGGCCCATTTCACGGTCACAGACGTGACCGGGCAACGCTTCTTCCAGCACCAGCGTTTCAGCCGGGGCGGGGCCGGGCTGGCCGGGGCCACCACTGATCCGGTGTACCGGGTCTGGCTGGAAGACTGGGAGGTCCTTGCGGAAGATGCAGCGGCTGCGACGACCCGCATCCGCGCCGCCGAGGGCGATCTGGCTGTAGACTTACGGTTACAGCAGGTGAAGCCGCCGGCGCTGCAGGGTGACAATGGCCTCAGCCCGAAGAACGACGAGCCGGGCAATGCCAGCTACTACTACTCGCTGTCCCGCCTGCTGACGGAAGGGACGATCACCATCGACGGGCAGTCGTTCGCGGTCAGCGGGGCGACGTGGATGGACCATGAGTTCAGCACCAGCGCGCTGGGCGCTGACGCCCGGGGCTGGGACTGGTTCGGGCTGCACCTGGACGACAACCGGGAGTTGATGCTGGGCCGCATCCGGCTGGAAGATGGCGGTTATGAGCCGGCTTTTGGCGGGTTGCTGGTGCTGCCGGATGGCAGCACGCGCAAGCTGGGCGCGGAGGATTTCACCGTCAGCGTGACGGATGCGTGGGTCAGTCCGCATACGGGCGCGGAGTATCCCGCCGGGTGGGACTTTGCGATTGAGATCGGTGCGGAGGCCCCGCTGCGGTTCAGCGCCGTCCCGCTGGTAGCCGACCAGGAGCTGCACGAAGGCATCGCGTACTGGGAGGGGGCGGTGCGCATCAGCGGCGCGGTGACCGGGTATGGTTACGCGGAGCTGACCGGCTATTCCGGCACGATGAACGGCCGCTTTTAGGGCGGAGAGCGCGTGTCTGTGCTAACGAAAAAGGGTGCCGCGCGGCACCCTTTTTGTGTCTTCAGGGGTGGTGTTTACTGCAGGAAGTTGCGCAGGCGGCGCGACCGGCGCGGGTGGCGCAGGCGGCGCAGAGCCTTGCCCTCGATCTGGCGGATGCGCTCGCGGGTCAGGCCGAACTTCTGCCCGACCTCTTCCAGGGTGTAGCACTCGCCGTTCTGCAGGCCGAAGCGCAGCCGCAGGATGCGCGCCTCGCGCGGGGTAAGGGTGCTCAGCACCGCTTCCACTTCCTCCCGCAACAGGTTGTTGTGGACGCTCTGGGTGGGGGTGGGGGTTGTCTCGTCCTCGATGAAGCTACCCAGCTCAGAGTCTTCCTCCTCACCGACCGGGCGCTCCAGGCTCAGCGGCCGCCAGGAGACCTTGAGCATCCACTGCACTTTGCGCGGCTCGAGATCAAGCTCTTCGGCGATTTCTTCGGCGCTGGGCTTGCGACCGTTCTCCTGCTCCAGGGTGCGAGCGGTCTTGTACAGGCGGCGGATGCGGTCGCTCATGTGCACCGGCACGCGGATCGTGCGGCCCTGGTCCGCGATGGCGCGGGTGATGGTCTGGCGGATCCACCAGGTGGCGTAGGTGCTGAAGCGGTAGCCCCGCGAGTAGTCAAATTTTTCCACGGCTTTCATCAGGCCCAGGTTGCCCTCCTGGATCAGATCCAGGAACGGCACGCCGCTGCCCATGTATTTCTTGGCAATGGAAACGACCAGGCGCGTATTGGCTTTGATCAGGTGCTCGCGCGCTTCCACCCCCTCCTGGACAACCGCGCTTAGCTCCGCGCGCAGGGCGGGATTGTGCCCGTTGAGCGAGCGCAGCCGCTGCTGAGCGTGCAGGCCGGCTTCCAGCCGCATCGCCAGATTGACTTCTTCTTCCGTGGTCAGCAGGGGGACCCTGGACATTTCCTTGAGGTACAGACCAACCGTGTCGTCGGACGAGATGCCGGACAGGTCGAAGTCCTCATCGTCGTCTTCTTCCTCTTCATATTCCTCGTCCGGGCGGCCCTCTTTGTCATCATAAGGGTCGATGTCGGCATTCTGCAGGCTAAGATACATGTCATCGAAGGTGTCTTCGGCATCGTCATCCACAAAATCAAATGGATCTTCAGGGGTCAGGAAGGCCTGACGCCCGGCTTTATCGATCAGTTCGTTGAGTACGTCAGGCTCGCGTGCATCTGTATCGTAAGAGTCCAAGGCCCCATCTCCCTTTAAAGTAAATAGTTGATAATTACGTTTTGGTACGGAGTTGCTGCAGAATGGCCAGGCGTGGATCGACATCGTCCAGCCCGCAGGAACACGGCCCTTCATTGAGGTTCTGCCCGCACTGCGGGCACAGGCCAGCGCAGTCCGGGCGGCAGAGTGGCGCAAGTGGGGTGCCGATGATTGCTTCTTCGCGCAGCAGCGGGGTTAAGTCCAGAATGGCGTCATCATCCACCCAGAATTCGGAGGTGCCGCTCTTGGTGGCATGGGTGGAATACAATTCCTCGATATTCAGGGTAATGGGTACGGCGAGCGGGGTCAGGCAGCGGCGGCATTCACCTTCGAGCGCGGTCTGGAGCTGACCCTGCACCAGAATGCCTTCGCTCATGCGGCTGAGGCGGAGTGTTCCCTTGAGGAAGGCGAGCTTGAGGTCATCGGCGACGGCCAGAGCGGGGACATCGAAATCGACGTCATGGCTCGTCCCCAGGCTTTGCGTGAGCAAAAAACCAACATTGAGCTTCAGCACACGGTTGCTAACGAAGCCGTTATGAGGGATCACGATGATCAGCCTTAATCCGCTGTATCCCTGGAGAAGGTGACTGCTCAGAATTGATCGGGTTGGCTCGTTATTTCTATAACCTTAAATCAGGGGCGCCTCAATAGGAAATTAGTCTGCACAACGCCTTAATCGGCCGGAAAACAATGATTTGCGAAAGGCTTTTGCTAACAGACTATCTTTATAGGATTGTAACGAGCGGTTATTGCCATGTCAAGAATATGACATTTGTCACAAGCCCGGATGGGTGGTCAATTGGGCCGGCCCGGCCTGACTGCCGGCGGGGAAGGCCGGGCCAGATCGCAGCAGGCAGCTTAAACGAACGATCAAGCGATTTTAAGATTACCTTAACCTGTTGCGTTTGCGCGCTGCGGTGGGCATGGTATACTCCCGGTTGTTCACTTCGTGTGAGGAGTTGATCGAGCGTTGTATGACCCCGGCCGAATCTCCTGCACTCCTTGCCAGACCTCTCAGTTTAGCGATTCCTTTAGGAGGAAAACTGAATATGAAGCGTAACCGTGTTCTCGCCCTTGTTCTTGTCCTGGCCATGGTGCTTGGCATCGCACCGCTGGCTGGCGCGCAGGGTGGTGAGTTTGTTGCCACCTTCGACCTGCCGGTTGAACCGGCAACTGAAGGCCCGCTGGCCGGTGTTGACCCGGCCGGGCAGACCGTTACCTACTGGCACCAGCACAGCAGTGACCGTGAGACGGCCCTCAACGAGCTGGTGACGGAGTTCAACACCAACAATCCGTGGGGCATCACTGTGGAAGCCAGCAACCAGGGCAGCTATGGTGACATCTATCAGAAGATTATCGCCGGCATCGCCGCGAACACCCTGCCGAACCTGGTGGTGGCCTACCAGAACCAGTCGGCGACGTACCAGCTCGATGGCGCCCTGACCGACATGAATGCCTACGTGAATGATGCGCAGTGGGGCTACAGCGAGGCCGAGCAGGCTGACTTCTTCCAGGGGTTCTTCTTCCAGGACGTCAACCCGCAGTTTGACGGCATGCGCCTCGGGTTCCCGCCCAACCGCTCGATGGAAGCCGTGTATGTGAACCTGGATGGGCTGGCCGAGCTGGGTTACGATGCCCCGCCGACCACCTGGACCGAGTTCGCCGAGATGGCCTGCGCCTGGACCGAGAGCGGTGAAGGCCGGATGGGCTACTCCATCCGTACCGATGCCAGCTTCGTGGCGGCCGCGACCTTCGCCCTGGGTGGCGACATCTTCGACTATGAGAATGACGAGTACGTCTTCAATGGCGAAGAGACCGTCTACGCCCTCGAGCAGATGGCCAGCATGATCGCCAGTGGCTGCGCCAACCGGGTTGCCGAGCAGTACGGCGACCAGAATGACTTCGCCAATGGCGTGAACCTGTTCTACATCGGCTCCACCTCCGGCCTGCCCTTCATCGCCTCCGGTATTGCAGAGAGCGAAGCGGGCGACTTTGAGTGGACCATCGCCCCGATCCCGTACGCCGACCTCGGCGCGGAAGGCCCGACCCAGAACATCTATGGCGCGTCGGTGTCCATCACCGCCTCTACGCCGGAAGCTGAGCTGGCCTCCTGGCTGTTCCTGCGCTGGATGTCTGAGCCGGCGCAGCAGGCGACCTGGGCGCGCGTGAGCAACTACTTCCCGGTGCGCGCCAGTGTGGCGGCCGAGCTGGGCGACTACTTCATGGACAACCCGCAGTTTGAAGCAGCCTTCAACCTGCTGGGCAGCACCGCTGCCGAGCCGCCTGTGGCCGGTTACGATGTCATCCGTGACATGATCGAGGAGCAGGCCTTCTTCGCCATCCTCGATGGCGCGGATGCTCAGAGCACCCTGGACGCCCTCACCGACGAGGCGAACGAGATTTACCAGACCCAGTTCCAGCCCTAAGCTGGTACCCTGGCCGGCCTGCGCGGTGGTAGTGTGCGGGCGGCTGGAATGAAGGATCGACGGGAGCGACTGGACTGGTCGCTCCCGTTTCTTATGGAGTAGTGCGTTCCCGGAGGGTGTGGGGGAGATGAGGGACATGATGCGGGGTTCATGGGCGATCACACTGCTGCTGGCCGCGCTGTTTCTGGCCGGATCGGTTGGGGCGCAGGGCGGGGCGGTGAGCCGAACCTTCGACCTGCCGGTCACGCCGGCAACCTCCGGGCCGCTGGCCGGTATCGATCCGGCCGGCCAGACGGTCGTGTACTGGCACCAGCATACCGGCGCGCGGGTCGCGATCCTGGATGCCCAGGTCGCGCGCTTCAATGCCGAAAACCCGTGGGGCATCACGGTCGAGGCGACCAACCAGGGCGGGTACAGCGACATCTACCGCAAGATGCTGGCCGGACTCGTCTCCGGCGAGCTGCCTAACCTCGTGGTGGCGTTCCAGGGGCAGGCGGCGACGTACCAGCTTGATGGCGGGCTGGTGGACGTGAGCCGCTTCCTGGACGATCCGCAGTGGGGCTACGCGGCAGCGGAGCTGGCCGATTTCTTCCCTGGCGTGCTGGAGCAGGATCGCAGCCCGCAATTTGACCAGCGCCTGGGCTTCCCCCTCAGCCGCTCGATGGAGATGCTCTACGTCAACCTGGATGGGCTGCACGCCCTGGGCTACACTGAGCCGCCCACCACCTGGATCGAGTTCCGGGAGATGGCCTGCGCGTGGAGCGCCAGCGGCGCGAATCGCGTTGGGTTTACGCTCCACACCGATGACAGCTTCCTGGCGGCGGCGGTGTTCGCCCTGGGCGGAGACATCTTCGATTACGCGCAGGATGCCTATGTCTACGACAGTCCGCAGGCGGTGTACGTGCTGGAACTGCTGCAGGACATGCTGGTGGAGGGCTGTGTCAACCGGCTTACGGAAGCCAACAGCGACCGGCTTGATTTCGCCCGGCAGGTGAACCTGTTCTACTTCGCTTCCAGCGCGGCAGTGCCGTTTGTGGAGGCGGCAGTGACGGAAGCCGGGCTGCCTGACTTCGATTGGACGGTGGCCGCCGTCCCGTATGCCGATCTGGGCGCGGACGGGCCAACGCAGAAGCTGAACGGCGCCTCCGTCTCGATTGTGCGCGCCACCCCGGAGGCCGAACTGGCAAGCTGGCTGTTCCTGCGCTGGCTGGCGGAACCCCGGCAGCAGGCGGAATGGGCGGCGGCAAGCGACTTCTTCCCGGTACGGGCATCGGCGGCGGAGGCCCTGGCGGATACCCTGGCGGCCAACCCGCGCTACGCGGCGGCGTTCGCCCTGCTCGACTCGACGCGCATGGTCCCGCCGCTGGCCGGGTACGATGCGGTGCGCGAGCTGGTGGAGCAGGATGGCGTGCTGCCGATCTTTGATGGCGCGCCGGTGCAGGCGACCCTGGCCGGGGTGATGGACGAGGCGAACGATCTCTTTCAGACGCAGTTTCAACCGGACAACTAGCCGGCTGGGAGTGCCCGCCGCCTAACGCAGCGCGGCCAGGTGCGCGCGCACATCCGCCACGATAAGCTCGAAGTCGTCCGCGTTGTGTACGAAATCCAGCTCATCGGCGGAGAGGATCAGGACCGGGCTGGCCGTCCAGCTGCTGATCCACGTCTCGTACAGGTCGTTGAGCAGGGTCAGGTAGTCGATTGAGATCTGGCGCTCGTACGACCGGCCCCGCATGGCGATCCGCTCGACCAGCGTTCCCACCCGTGCCTGCAGGTAGATGAGCAGATCCGGCGGCGGCAGGAAGGCCGAAATCCCGGCATACAGGGCGTGGTACGTTTCGTAGTCGCGCTCGGTCATGTGGCCCTGACGGTAGAGGTTACGGGCGAAGACTTCGGCATCTTCGTAGACCGTGCGATCCTGCAGAACGCTGCCGGGGTGGTCAACCAGCTGGCGGTGATGCTGCAGGCGGCGGCTGAGGAAGAAGATCTGGGAGTGGAAGCTCCAGCGCTGCATGTCCTCGTAGAAGTCGGCCAGGTACGGGTTCTCGGCATTGGCCTCGTAGAACGGCTCCCAGCCCAGCGCCTCCGCCAGCAAAGCGGTCAGGCTGCTCTTGCCAACGCCGATATTGCCAGCGATGCCCACAAACCGTTTGTGACCCGGAACAGGCGACAGGTGTTCCATCAGGATGGGTATCCCCTTTATAGCTTGCTCAGAAGATCCAGCACGCTATCCGGGCGTGGCTGCGGCTGGGTCCAGGTATAAGATCGCGGGTGCAGGCACAACTCGTGGATCTCCTCCGCGATCTCGGCGGTTGCGTTGGGATAGGCCAGCGCCCGGACGTTTCTCGCCAGGGTGCGCAGGGTTTTGTTGCCCGGCGCGAACCACTCTGTCAGGCGGCCGGCGATGGCCTCCGGGTCCGGCTCGAAGATGCCCGCGTTGTTCTCAACCACGAAGTCGATGTTGGGGCTTTCCTGGTAGGGGATCGCGTCGTTAAGGATCATGGGCACGCCGCTGATGGCGGCTTCGGCAATGGTGCCGGGGCCGGCCTTGGTGATCAGAACGTCCGACGCACGCATCATCACTTCAACGTTGTTGACGAAGCCGTAGAGGTGAGTCTGCTGGTTCCAGGGGACCTGGCGTAACTGCTGCTGTAACGCTGCATTGCGCCCACAGACGATGGCCAGCTGGATGTCCAGCGCCTGGCGGTTGATGGCCTCCGCGACCGCCTGCATATCGCCCATGCCCTCGCCGCCGCCGAGCATCATGACCACCGGGATATCCGCCGCCCAGCCCAGCGCCTGGCGCGCTTCTTCTTTTGTGCCGGTGTAGGCGCTGAATTTGGGATGGGCCGGGTGACCCACCAGCCGCATTTTGCTGGCCGGGACGCCCAGCTTGATCCCGCGGGTATAGGCCGCCTCGCAGGGGACGAGGCAGCGGTCGACGCTGGGGTGATACCAGGCGACGTGCGGCTTGGCCAGGTCCGTGATCACCGTCACGACCGGGATGTTGAACTGCAGCCGGCTGCGCGCGCCGACGACACATCGCGAGAACGCGCCGTGCAGCACGACAATCACGTCCGGCTTATAGTCCGTGACCAGCTTGCGGACGGCATCCTCCGCGACCAGCATTGGCAGGGTGCTGCGGGCCAGGGGGAGCTGCATGAGCTGGTCGAAGAACTGGAAGTACCAGCCGTAGGTTTTGATGCTGTGCTTGACCCATTTGGGGTAGATCTCAGGGGCGAACTTCATGGGCGCCGGGGTGTATTCCCGGAACACATCAACGTAGGAGGTGGCGTACTGGCCGGGATACCGGGCCTGCAGCGCGGCTTCGATCGCGCGCCCGGCGGCGCGGTGGCCGCCGCCAGTGTCGGACATCAAAAAGACCACTCGTTTCATGTGAGATGCCGCTTTCTCAACTGGGTGATGAGTCCAGAGTAGTCCAGTCTGCCGGTTGTCACAAGTCCCACCAGAGAAGTAGAGCCGCCCTTACCAGCCAGCCTTAGTTTACCTGCGCCAGGGGGAGCCGGCCAGCGATCTGCCTGTAATCACGCGCCGCCGCACCAATGGGACCACGCTCACCGCGCCCGGCTGGCCGCATCGCGCGCGGCTTCCACAACCGGCCTGAGCGCCTGAAAAGGCTCCGGCGCCCCGTCGTTGCTGAAGCGGCTCCAGCGGATCTGGCGGCTGCGGTTGATCTGGTCGAGGGCCTGCCATTCTGCGCGGAAAAGATCCGGCTTGGTCCAGCCCTTACGGCGCCAGCCTTCCACCCAGGTGGTGATGCCGTCATGCAGGTAGCTGTTGTTGGTATGGAAGTGAATCGACTCTTCCGGCGGAAGGCGACGCAGGACGCTCAACGCTGCCTGCAGCGCGAAATGATTGGGGGTGGCGTCCGGGCTGCCGCCCTGCAGGATCGTGGTATCTTCGCCCCGGATGACCGCCGCTGCCCAGCCATGCGGGCCGCGCGGCGCCGTCCCCGCGATGCGCAGGTAAACCTGGATCGAAGCGTCATCAGGGGCAGCCGCCGGCTTTGGGATGGCCGCGCTGGCGAGTTCGTCGGCCCGTTCGTTGAGCGCATCCCCGGCGTGGCCCTTGACCCAGTGCCAGTGAATCGTGTGCAGGCGGGTGGCCTGCGCCAGGTCCTGCCAGAGATCGACATTGGCGACCGGCGCCGCATCCGCGCCAGAGCCGCGTTTCCAGCCATTGGCGATCCACCCGGGCAGCCACTGCGTGATGCCTTTGCGCAGGTACTCCGAATCGGTGTGGAAGTCGATCACATGGGGCTGGTCGAGCGCCCGGAGCGCCTCCACGGCCGCGGTCAACTCCATGCGATTGTTGGTGGTCTGCGCCGCGCTGCCGGTCAGCTCGCGGGTGTGGGTGGGGTGGATCAGGATGGCTGCCCAGCCGCCCGGGCCGGGATTGGGGGAGCAGCCGCCGTCGGTATAGATCTCGATGTGTGGCCGATTATCGGGCATAATCATCCCTGCCGCAGGGCTGAGTGAGGCGCAAGGGCATCATTATAGCAGGTCACAGGAGGGATGGGATGAAGTGGGTTCGGATCATGCACGACGGCGCGCCGGTGTTCGGTGTGGTGCGGGGGGAGTCGATCGCTGTCACGTCGCTGAGCTGGACGGCGATTCTGGCCGGGCAGGTGCCGGACGCCATCGCTGATGTGCCACTGGCGGAGGCTGAGCTGCTGGCACCGTTGGAGCGCCCCGGTAAAATCGTGGCGATTGGCCAGAACTACTGGGATCACGTGCGCGAGCAGAACAAGCCGGCGCCGGACCGGCCGGTGATGTTCACGAAGTTCACGACCTCGCTCAACCATCCCGGCGGGATCATCCGCTGGTCCCCGGCGCTGACGGCCGCGGTGGATTACGAGGCCGAGCTGGCGGTGGTGATCGGTCGCACGGCGCGCCGGGTGGATGAGGCCCATGCCCTCGATTACGTGTTTGGCTACACCGCCGCCAATGACGTCACGGCGCGCGACCTGCAATACGGCGATGGCCAGTGGGTGCGCGGCAAGAGCCTGGATACCTTCTGCCCGCTTGGCCCGGCCGTGGTGACGACGGACGAGATCCCCGACCCGCAGCGGGTGGCGATCCGCACCGTGCTCAACGGCCAGGTGATGCAGGACAGTCATACCGGGGAGATGATCTTCCCGGTGGCGCATATCGTGGCCTACGCCTCGATGGCCTTTACACTGGAGCCGGGGGACGTGATCCTGACCGGAACGCCGGATGGCGTCGGGCACTTCCGTAAGCCACCGGTCTACCTGCAGGCTGGGGACGAGATCGTGGTTGAGCTGGCGGGGATTGGCCGGCTGGCGAACCGCTGCGCCACCGACTGAGATCACTCCGCCTGCGGGAAGCGCACCGTCACCGTCGTGCCCTCGCCGGTCGCGGATTCTAGCGCCAGCGTGCCGCCATTGGCCTCGATAATGGCTCTGGCCAGGAAGAGGCCCATACCGATGCCCTGCTGGTCATGGACTTCGCGCTCCACCTGGTTGAAGCGCCGGAAGAGGTCGCCCCGGCGCTCAGCTGGGATGCCCGGGCCGGCGTCGATGATCACCAGGGTGATGGTACCCGCGTCGTTCCACTGGTTGACGATCACCGGGCGGCCTTTGGGCGAAAAGGAGATCGCGTTGGCCAGCAGCTCGGCCAGCGCGTGGCGCAGCGTGCGCCATTCCGCCAGGATCGTATCCGGGGTTTCATCGTGGTTGAAGAGCACTTCGACATCGCGGCGGCGGGGGGAGAACTGCCGGGCCTGGCCGGTACAGCCGGTCACCGCCTGCCAGAGGGAGCCGGGCTTGCGGTCGAGGGCGATCAGCTTCTGCAGTTCCCCGGTGTCAAGCTGGATCAGCATGACCATCTGCTCCGCGATCCGGTTGAGGCGGTTTACCCCGGCCTGCAGCGTGCCCAGTGTGTCTTCGATGTCAGCATCGCTCAGGTCATGACGATGCGTGCGCAGCAGCTCGATGGCGATGTTGAGCGAGACCAGCGGCGTGCGCAGCTCGTGGGTGAACATGCGCGCCATGTCCCGCCGGACGTATTCCAGAGTCCTGTGGGCAGTGTCTGCGTAATTGGTTAGCTCCTGAGCGCGCCGGGTCTTGTTGTAGATGGTCAGCAGCAGGCGCTCACCGTCGAAAGGTTTGGTGAGGAAGTCGTCCACACCGGCCTGCAGGGCCTGGCGCAGCGCAGCCTTTTCCGTGTGGGCCGTGAGCACAATGAACGGGATCGCCGTCCAGGCGTTGTTGGCGCGGATGGCGCGATACAACTCCAGCCCGTTCATCTCCGGCATCTCCATGTCCGCAATCACGACGTCAGGGAGCAGCCCGTCCTGCATCAGCCGCAGCGCGATCGCGCCGTTGTCCGCGGAGGTCACCCGGACGCCACGCGGCTCCAGCAGATGCTTGATGATCTTCTGCAGCGAAACGTCATCATCGACGAACAAGATGTGGCGATCAAACGAGGCCATCTGGAGGTTGCCTTGGGTGCGTGCCAACGTGATCAGGTATGCATGGCGCAGTGCCCGGCAGGGCAGCACTGAGACTGTGTATCAACAGGGGACTGGCCAGAGTGCCCAGTCCCCTGCAAGCTCACCGATGGCTAAGGCTAGGCGCTTTCCGCCAGCCCGCTGATCGCGAGCGCGTTAACGACCGCTTCGGAGTCAGGCTCGATGTCGTTCAGGATGCCGTAGGGCAGGTTGTGGGTTGTCACGTAGTTCGGCAGCGTGGCGACAACCTGCTTGACGGTCTGCGGATTCAGGCGATCCAGGCGCAGGCCGGCGGCCTGCAGCGCGGCGCGCAGCGGGCCAACGTCCTGACCATGCAGAGCAGCGGCAAAGAGGATGCCGGGGCCGACCATGTCGCTGTGCGGCGTCTTGCGCGGCATATGGCTCTCGATGGCGTAAGCGAAATGGTGCTCGCCGCCTTCCTCCGGCCGGGCATGGCCGAGCTGGTTGCAGAGCTGTACCTCCAGCCCCAGGAAGTCCAGCAGCAGCTTGAGCGATTCCACATCCCCGCGGCCGACGCCGTCGGCGATCCGGAACGCCTGCTGGGCCACGGCGGCGGCGATGCCCGCCGCCCAGGGCACGAAGCGCTGGGCCGGCGTGTTGCGGCTGCGCTCGGCGGCATAGCGCCAGTCCAGCAGCCCGGTGACGATGCTGAGCACGTCCACCAGCCCGCCGCCGCGCAGGTGAGGCGGCGCGGCGCGGATCACGTCCCAGTCGATGATGCATTCGCGGGCGGTGCCGGTCTCGATATCCACAATGCCACCGCCATCGCGGACCCGGGCGACCCAGGTGAACATCACATCGCCGGGCAGGGCGGTGGGGATGAGGATCACGGGCTTGCGATTCCACCAGCCCACGAACTTGGCGGCATCCATCGCGCGCCCGCCACCAATGCCATACACAACCTCAACCTGTTCCGGCAGGCCCTTCGCCAGATTCTCAAGATAGCCACGGTCGGTCGAGGTAGGCTCGGCCTGGATGGCGACGGGCAGGCTCAGGAGGGGGCCGACTTTGGCCCAGACGCCTTTGCTGGTGAGCAGCGCGGCAGGACGGGTTTCCGTAATTGTGCTGAGTTCTTGAAACGAGATCCGGGGCAGGGGCCATACAGTATTCATGCGCATCAGACCTTAGCAGAACGGCTTTTGGAGACGGGCAGCCAGGACCAGGGTGTGAAACTGCTTACAGTTTAATGCGCTTTGCGATTTTGGGCCAGTGCTCGCTACAACCCACTGGCACGTCAGCCCGGCGCGCAGGGTTGCGGTCTTCAGATGGATCGCGGTTACATGCCGTTCAGGATCGCGTGCCGCGCGCGGAGTCTGCGGGGTCTTCCGGTGGCAGCATGTTGGAGATCGCGTCTTCGTATTCGGCGTAGAAGTCTTCGAATTCGCTGTCCGCCAGGTCGGTATGCTTGCGTTTCAGCGGCTGCAGGTCGTCGCCCGCCAGAAATGTGCTGATCAGCAGGCGTTCCACTTCCCGGACGTTGGCGATGTCGAAGAACCCGATTGGCTCGTTGTGAACCTGGGTCTGATTCCAGCCGGCCTGGTTGAAGTGCCGGACCCGCGGCTCGTAGCGGAAGATGATGTCGCCGCTCCCCCCGCCGCGATCGCGGCGCTCGACGCGCTGGAGATCGTCCGCCCCAAAGGACGTGATGCGGCGGGAGATCGCGCCCTCCACGATCAGCACCCGCCGGTTGGTGATGGCGTAGATAGTGTTGTGCGCGCTCAGCAGGCGACTCAGGAGGCCGCCTGCGGAGGCCAGAATGCCCAGGAGCACAATCAGGCCCATGACGCCGAAGATCGGGTTGGAGAAGGGCATGGTCAGCGCCTGAAACCGGAACATCGACATGAAGATCGCCAGAATC
>CAZGYW010000013.1:0-15767 GCA_964530495.1 uncultured Anaerolineae bacterium | reverse complement strand
GCGGCGTAAATCAGGGGCTGCTCGCCATCAATGGCCTGCAGACCGGCCGCCATCACCGCCGGGTCGGCGCCGATCAGGATCAGCGGGTGGCGGCTGGCGGCCCGCACGGCGCGGATGGCGGCGGCAAAGGTCGCGGCGTCACCGGAGGCGGCTTCAACGGCGAAGCCGTCCAGCGTCAGGGCGATGCCTACGTAGTCCACGTGGTACGCTTCCACCGCGCCCACCACGGCGGCGATCGCGTCGGGCGGCTCGGTATCCCGCACGCGGACGAACAGGCCGGGTTTGTGCACGAAGCGCTTTTCGTGGCGGAACATGACCGTTTCGTTGCCGACTTCGAGTTTGTGACCGTCCGCCTGGAGCGTCACCAGGCGCACCGGCGGCTCGGATGCCTCCGAAAGCTGGGCCTTGGCCTCATCCGAGACGTGCGGGCAGGCGGCCAGCTCGACCTGTTTGGCGGCCAGCTTCATGGCGAAGGCCAGGCAGGTAGGGAAGCCGCAGTCCTTGCAGTTGGTCTGGGGCAGCAGCTTGTAGATTTGAATCCCTGAGAGTGCCATGCTTGTCTCCCCCTAAGCCGTGACCGGGACGGTCATCAGGTCATCGATTGCGGCGCGCACGCGCCGGACGCTCTCCGGGTGGCGCAGGACGACGATATCCGCGCCGGATTCGATCAGGGCCACAGCGGTGAGCGTCTCCCAGGTGATGGCCCGTTCCTGCCAGGCGCCCCACTGGGCGGGCACGCCGCTGCCCACCTTGGATTCTTTCGTCTTCCACGCCTCAAAGCCGGGGGTGACGATCATCGGGAGCTGGGTCATGGCGTCGCCCTGCAGGGCGGCCAGGCGCAGGCGCTCCATCACGGAGTAGCCGTACTCGATGCCGTAGCCCAGCGCGCCGGTGGTGGGGTCCATCAGGATGCGATCCAGGGGCAGCCCCATGTCCGTAATCAGGATGTTGAGCTGCTTGGCCAGGTTGACGTCCATCGGCGTGCGGGCAATCACGAGGTGATCGTTAGCCAGGGCGGTAGCGACGATGGTACGGTAGTTCTTGTCCTCGCACAGGCCCAGCGCCAGGCGCTCGCCCTTGGCGGCTTCCGCCACCGGTACGAGCAGCTCATTGTCCACCGCCGCCTGGCCGGGGCCATTGACGATCAGCGGCAGGCCGCTGGCGCCCAGCACCGCCCTGACGGCGCTGACCGCTGTCCCCGGGGTGGTCGGCGCGCCGTCAGCACCGTTCAGACTCAGGGTCAGGGCGATCAGATCGGCCCCGGCCGCTTCCGCCGCGGCAGCCCAGACCGCCGGGCTGTCCATGGCTGCGCCCCAGGTTTCCAGGAGCAGGGGGGACCAGTCTTCCGGGCGGCGATCGCGAATCTCCAGGGCGATGACCGGGCGGTGCGGCGTCTCGGCCTCAAAATGCAGGTAGGGCAGGGTTTTCTCCCCGCCAACGATCACGGGGCGGGTGCGCGTCCCGCCCTGCTCGGCGGCCGCGCCCAGGGTGATTGTTCGTACCTGGCCGGGCCATTTGTCAACTGGAATTGCGACGGGCATAAGGGTTACTCCTCTTCGGGGCGGGCGCGGCGGCGGGCAGCATCCCGCTTCTGGATGAAGGTGTCGATGGGGGACTGGCGCGCCGCCTTGATGCCCAGGTCACTGATCTCGTCCGTGTCGCGGGCGGCAAGGTGGCGCAGGAGGTGGGTGTAGGAAAGGACGCCTGCCGGATAGCTGATCCCGCCGGCGTGATGCATGAGAAAGACGACGCGCTGGCCGCGATCGCGCATGATCTGGGCGGCGGCAGCCAGCGGGATATCCGGGGGAACCTGCGGCACGCCGTCACGCATAACGCTTTCAGCGGTCAGGTCACAGCAGTCGGGCTGGCCGTAGGCACGCACGAGATCGTCCTGAGTGACGACCCCCAGCGCATGGCCTTCAGTGTCCAGCACGACCACAGCTTCCAGATTTTCCTGCAGGATGAGCCGGGCCAGGTCAACGATGGGCGTCTGCGGCCCGCAGGTCTTGACGCCCACCGTCATCAGGTCCCGGACGAGCAACTGCTCGGTCATCAGGCGCTCCCGGGTGAACGATGCGACTGCTAGAAGATGGCTTCCATGACCAGCGCCGGATGGTTGTGCTCCTCCAGCCAGGCGAGCAGGTCGTCCACGCTGCTGACCTGGCGCTCGTCCGCGATCCTGGCGATCAGGTCCGGATCGCCTTCGCGTTCGGCGGCGGCCTGCAGCTCGTCCGCCATGCTTTCCTTGAGCACGCTGCTCATCCAGACCACACGCTTGAGGCCGCCATCCGCAGAGATGAACTTGGGGCTAACCAGGTAGTACTTGCCAACGCCCATCACGCCGGGGGTCTGCATCCCGCCGCCGGCCATGCCGGCCAGCGTGCTGAAGGTCATCCCCGCCGGGGTCATGCTGGTGTCCTCCCGGCTGACGACCATCACGCCGTTGGCCTCCGGGATGAGCATCACGATGCACTCGAAGCAGCCGCAGGCGGTCATCGGGTTTTCCATGATCGAGTACATCGCGACTTCCTGCACCGCGCCATGTGACCCGACTTTCGCGTAGTCGTTGGTGCCCTCCCAGTAGCCCTTGTCCGAGTCGATGATTTTGCCCAGCTTGATCGGCTGGTTGGGGCCGGTGGGGTTGATGCTGAAGGACGCTTTGCAGTCCAGCCAGTTGTACGCCCCGCACAGGCCCAGCCGTTCCGGGCTGACGATGCACACATGATCCGGCGCGAAGGACTGGCACAGCGTGCAGGAGTAGAAGGTGTCCACCCGGTTGTCGGTCAGGTCGGCCAGGCGCTTGTTGCGGAAGTCGTAGGCGAGGCGGGCTTTGGCCAGCCAGGCCTCGCGCTGAGCATCATCGGTGTAGAGCGTGACCTGCACCTTGTCCACGATTGCGCCGAAATCAGCGTGCAGGCGGGCGTGCAGGATCTTGCCGAAGTGCTCCAGATTAAAGCCCTTGTCCGCTGCAGCCTGCGAAACGCGAATCCAGGCGATGTCACGCTGGCCGATATGCTGCACGCCGGACGCGCCGTTGATGAAGTAGTGAATCTGGCGCTCCAGCACCGGCTCGAAGTCTTCCTGCATCTGCCGCCCGGCGACCTCCACTACGATGCCCAGGTCCATGTGGCCCTGTGGCTCGACGGCGCTGAAGTCCGGCCCGACGACCTCGACCCGGCCATCCACAATCTGATCCAGATCGGCCATGTGCAGGAACTCGAAGCAGCGCGAGTACTTGCCGCCGAACTCGATCCGCATGTCGGCCCGGCGCACGACCTCGCCCTCGAAGGCGGAGCCGTAGGGCACCGGCACCGGCACGTCCGCCACCTGAACCTTGACGCCGCGCACCTCGATGCACTTCTGCACCAGGCGCTCGGCGCGCTCCAGGTCGTCTGCGCCGTCGATCTCGTTGAAGGGCAGGCTGACGACGTGCTCGTAGGTGGTGATGCCGGTGGGCAGGATTTCGGGGATGATCGTGTCGGCGATCACGGGGAAGCCGAAGTTAATCGCGCCGGCCGCCGCCGCGTACTTGAGATCGTCCACCTCGCCCAGGGCCAGCACGAACGCGAAGACGCGCTCCTTGTTGTAGAGCAGGATGTCGCGCGCATGGCCGCCCTTCATGCCGCCGAAGGTCAGGGCGGAGCGCACGGCAAAGCCCAGGGCATAGATCGCGCTCAGGGTATCCGTGCCGAAGGGGACGGTGTAGGTGTCGTAGCCCAGCTCGACGCCTTCATCAAGCAGCTGGTGGATGATGCTCCGCCCGTTGACGTTGCCGCTCAGGAAGGTGAGGATGTTGCGGCGCTGCAGCTCGCGCACGATCTTGACCGCGACTTCATTGCTTTTTGCCGCGCCGACGATGGCCGCGAAACCGGGCATGCGCCCGTCCACAAGCTGGATGCCCCACGAACGGAGCTGGATATCGTCGATCGGGCCGTTGAGGTGACCGTCGAGCGCACTGTCGCCGCCGCCGTTATCCGGGCTGGTGAAGGATGTGCCGCCGGCCAGCTGGAAGCCCGGCAGGCGTTCCGGCTGGAGACCGTAGACGAAGCGGATCGCTTCGATGGTCTCGGCAGCCAGCAGGGTCGCCATGCCGCCGTCCAGCGTCTCGCCCAGGTAAGGCGTCCAGTGGCGGGCGGACGGGACCGGGTGGAGCAGGGCGCGGGCGTGTTCCAGCACCGGGGCAAGCTGGCCGAGCGTTTCGACCTGCCGGCCGGTCATGCCCAGGATCAGGGGCAGGTAGTAGGCGGTGTTGGGGAAGGCGACCGGGGTATCCGGGCCGTGATCGGCCAGGGCGCGGGAGAGCATGGCTTCCGCTTCGGAAACGATCAGGTTGGCGCCGCGCAGGGCGCGAGTAGCGATATAACGAGACATGGGCCCCCTCCTACTTGTTCGGCGTCCCGTAGAGCGCCGCCTGCCGTTCGGCCAGGGGCAGCTCTTCCAGGGCACTCATCCGGGCGTCGCCACTGCGACCGAAGCGATCGGGATCGTAGGCGGGCAGACCCAGCGCGGCGCGTTTGGCGTCGATATGGGCCAGCGTGCGGCGGATCATCTCGTCCGGCTCCGGCACGAATTCCAGCTTACCGCCGTAAAGCTGCTCCCACTCCACGCTGATGTAGCGGGCCACGATGTCGCTGTCGGCCACCCGATCCGGCATGCCGCTGACCGGGGAGGACCCGCCGAAGATCACGTAGGCGCCGGAGGCCACGCAGTACGTCCCGATAGACAGCGCCTTCTCGCTCATCCACTCCGGAGCCAGCCCGACCGCCGGGATCTGGTCGATGTCGTCGCCCAGGCCACCGTCCTCCACCATCTGGGTCAGGACGGTGAGGATGCGCGTGTTATCGACACACGATCCCATGTGCAGGACGGGCGGGATGCCCACCGTCTCGCAGATTTCGCGCAGGCCGGGGCCAACCTGCTCCAGGCCCGCCTCGCCCAGCATCAGGCCGAGCTTGGCGCTGGCGATCGCGCCGCAGCCGGTCTCCACGATCAGCACGTCCTGCTTGAGCAGCTCGCGGGTGACATAGGTGTGCAGGTAGTCGTGCTGGCTGCGCGGATTGTTGCAGCCGACGATGGCCGCCACCCCCCGGATACGCCCGGACATGATGGCGTCATTCAGCGGCCGGAAAGAGGCGCGGTAGGTGCCGCCGAGCATGTAGTTGATGTACTCGTGCGAGAAGCCGGGGATCAGGTCCTCCCGCACGTCGGGGATGTGCGTTTCCCCGCGGTTCTTGAAGTTGTCGATGGCCGTGCGCAGGATTTCCCTGGCGATGGTCAGGGCTTTGTGCTCGTCAAACTGGATATGCGTGGCGCCCTTGATCTGCACCTTGGGGGAGGTGGTGATGATCCTGGTGTGGAAGTTGGCGGCCAGCGCCACCAGCGCCTGCATGATGCACTGCACATCCACGACCATCGCTTCCACCGCGCCGGTCAGGATCGCCAGCTCCTGCTGGAGGAAGTTTCCGGCGGCGGGAATGCCCTGCCGCATCAGGGTTTCGTTAGCGGTACAGCAGATACCGGACAGGTTGATGCCCTCCGCGCCGGCGGCGCGAGCGTAGGCGATGATCTCTGGATCCTGCGAAGCGGCAACGATCATCTCACTGAGGGTTGGCTCGTGGCCGTGCACGACCACGTTGACCATGTTGTCTTTCAGGACGCCGAGATTGGCCTGGCCCAGGATCGGCGCGGGCGTGCCAAACAGGATATCGGAGACATCAGTGGCGATCAGACTGCCACCCCAGCCATCCGACAGGGCGGTGCGGATGGCGTGCTGCAGGATGTGCTCGGGGTCCTGGTCGTCGCCGATGTGGGTGCGGTGCAGGCATTCAACAACTTCCCGGTCGACACCGCGCGGCATGACGCCGCGCTCGCGCCACAGCTTCTGGCGTTTTTCCGGGGCGCGGATGGTCGGCGCGACGGTGCCTTTCTGCTGCCCAAACTGGGCGATGTAGAGGTCGGCCAGGTCATTGGCGATTTCCTGCGGGCTGCGTCCCTCAATCGGGATGTCGTAGCAGGCGGCCACGGTGCGCAGTTTGGCGACATCCCGCAGGACGTAGCCTTCGGTCTCGCCGTTCGCCACCGCTTTGAGCGTGAACGCCATATCCCGCCCGTGATCGGAGTGGGCGGCGGCGCCGGCCGCGATTGCGCGGATCAGGTTGCGGGCCTGGATCGTGTCGATGGTCGCCCCGCAGACGCCGGTCTGGCCGTCTTTGGTCAGGCGGCAGGGACCCATCCCGCAGATTTTGCAGCACATACCTGCCGAGCCGATGTTGCAGGGGGCCATCTCATCGGCGCGGGTGAAGGCCGTGCCGATGCCCAGCTCGTTAGCGCGGATCAACATCTCCTGGGCGGCCGGGTCGATGGAGTGTTCCTGGGGACTGCGTTTGTCTTTGGCCATGGTGGTCCCTCCTACTCACTATCATCCGGCCGGCGAACGGGGCCAATGCCGGGACAGGGCCACAGCGGGCGTCCGACACTGGCGGTATCCTGGGCGAAGCCCACCGTGCGGCGGGTCTGCACGTAAGCGGCGGTGTGGCGGAAAAAGGTGCCGTTCCCCTCCCGCCCGTAAGCGGCAAGCCCGGTTTCGGTGGGGATGTCCGGTGTCTGGAGGTAGCCGGCCGCATCCAGGGCCCGGGTGATGGCCGGCTCGGCAAGCAGGGCGGGATCGTAGGTGACTTCCACTGCATGGAAGGCGCTGCTGGCCTGCACGGCATCAATGCCTGGCAGGGCCAACAGGATGCGCCGCACCTCGATCACGTGATGATCGGCGTACATGGCCGGAAGCGAAAAAGACAGTGCACGCATAGGCGTTCGCTTTCTGGTCTAGAATTGTGCTGACAGCCGCGGACGATTCGGGTGAAGTGCGTGATGGACCGGGAGTGAGAGGGCACCAGCGGCCCAACAGACAATGGCGCGGCGCGATGAGAGGGCGGTGAGGGCGGCGCGGAGCGAAAACACAAGAACTGTTTTGAGTTAGTCTAATTGTTTCGTGTTTTTAGTGAAACTGTCAAGTACCATACAGTCATAATCAATACCCGCGTTACCGGATTGGTAATTCGATAGCGATACCAGGGTGCTCTGGCGGCGCAGGTGCGGCAAGCCCCGGCGGGCCGGCCCCGGTGGGGCTTGTCTGCAACCTGCTGATTGTGCCGTGGCCGGTTGGTCCTGACCCGGGCCAATGATTTGGACTTTGGAAGTCCATATTGACAAGTGCGCCCTGAGCGGCTATACTGCGCTCAACTTCAGACGGTAACCCTCGTTACATCCCCAACGAAACCTCCTTCTTTGTGGTTAGTAATGGTGAGAATTCCGGTGAGCGTCTTCGACCTCACTGCGGATTGGATTGTTAGCGTTTGATCAAACAGTATCCTTCGATAGAAACACGGTGAAATAACGTAATGGCAGAAAATCTGCGTATCATTCCCCTGGGGGGAATGGGCGAAATTGGCAAGAACATGACCGTCTACGAGTACGGTCGCAACATGATCGTTGTGGACTGCGGCGTCATGTTTCCGGATAACGACATGTACGGCATCGACCTGGTCCTGCCGGACTTTGACTACGTCATCAAGAACAAAGATCGGCTGCGCGGCATCGTCCTGACGCACGGCCATATGGACCATATTGCGGCGCTGCCCTATCTGCTGCAGGAGATTGAAGCGCCGATCTACGGCACCCCGCTGACGCTCGGGCTTGTTAAGCGCCAGTTGACCGAAAAGAATATCCTGCACAAGGCGAAGCTGCGGACGATCCGCAAGAACGAGGCGCTGGACCTTGGCCCGTTCAAGATCACGCCCTTTGCCGTCGCGCATTCGATTCCGGATTCGGTCGGCTTCGTGATTGATACGCCGGTTGGCGCTGTCGTCCATACCGGCGATTACAAGCTGGATGAGACACCCTCCGGCGGACGCACGACCGATCTGAAGGCCATTCGGGCGCTCACGAAAAACGGTGTCATTGCGATGGTTGGTGACAGCACGAACGCCGACCGGCCGGGGCGCACGCCTACCGAGCAGGTGGTGGCGAATGCCCTGGACCGGCTGATGACCCAGGCGCGCGACCAGCGCATCATCATCACCACGTTCTCCTCGGTGCTCGCCCGCGTTCAGGAGATCATGAATCTGGCGCAGAAGCACGGGCGCTTTGTGGCCCTCACCGGGCGCAGCCTGGTTGAGAATGTCAGCCTGGCCCGCGAGCTGGGCTACCTGCGCATCCCCGACAAGCTGCTGGTTGACGCCAATGCCAGAGTCCCGAAAGAGAAGCTGCTGATCCTCTCGACGGGGTCACAGGGGGAGCCGCGCTCGGCCCTGAACCAGATGGCGAACGGCCAGCACCGCATGGTCCAGGTGGGCAAGGGTGACCTGATCATCGTTTCCGGGGGCACAATCCCCGGCAATGAAGAATCCGTGAACGGGATGCTCAACAAGCTGTTTGAGCGCGGGGCGAACGTCGTTTACGGCGCCATGGAAACCGTTCATGTTTCCGGGCATGGCAGCCGTGACGAGCTTCAGAAGATGATCGAAACCGTCCGGCCGAAGTACCTCATTCCGGCCCACGGTGAAGCGCGGCACCTGCACCTGCACAGCCAGCTTGCCCGGTCAACAGGCATGGCGGCCGATTCCGTGTTCATCCTCAAGAACGGCCTGCCCTGGGTGACCAACGGCAAGAAAGCCTGGACGGACCAGCCGCTGGCCATGGACGACGTGTTTGTGGATGGCCGCCTGGTGGGCGAGATCGGCGAGTTTGTGATGCGCGACCGGCAGCGCCTTTCGCAGGACGGGTTCATTGTGGCCCTGATCCCGGTCAACGCGCAGCAGCGGCTGGTGGGTGAGCCGCAACTGGTGAGCCGCGGATTTGTCGATGTGCGCGGCTCCAGCGCGCTGATGGATGCCGGCAAGGAAGAAGTCAAGAAGCTGTACCGGCGGGGCACGGGTGACGTGCGCCGCGCGCTGGAGGAGTTCTTCTATCGCGAGACGCAACTGCGGCCGGTTGTGCTGCCTCAGTTCATCCAGGTCTAGCAGAAGTTCTACAACGTTGAAGGCTGAGGGGTAACATTGCCCCTCGGCTGACCAGGCCCTTGACGCTCCGCGATGCCAGTCGATCGCGCGCGGCAAGGGCCTGTGGCTGAATAGCGACCACTCAGCAACTGCCGGCTGGCCGGTGGTTCCCCCGGCGCGAACCGGCCCCACTACTTCCCCTCACACGGCAATACCCGCACTGGCCCTGACTGCCCGGCTACCCCGGATACCGGACGGGCCGCGCTGACGCTGCGCCTCGGGTTATTTTGAACTTGCTTCAGGTTCGATCCCGTGGCGCGCGGCCGGCGAAGATGATGTTGACGACCAGCGCCGCCAGCAAGACCAGGCCCGTGATGAACGTCTTGGCGAAGCTGTCGATGTTGGCGGCGTTGTCCAGGCCGTTGGTGAGCGAGCCGTAGATGAGCAGGCCAACCGTCGTCTGCCAGATGCCGCCCTTCCCGCCGGTCAGGGACGTTCCACCCAGCACCACGCAGGCAATGGCCTGGATCAGGAAGCCCGACTGGGGTTGCGGTAGCGCCGTGCCCAGGCGGCCCTGGGCCGCGATGCCGGCCACCGCTGCCGTGAAGCCGCAGATCGTCAGGACTGAAAAGACCATCAGCTTCGTGTTGATGCCGGCCAGGCGCGCCGCCGATGGATTGGCCCCGGTCATATACACATAGCGCCCGAAGCGGGTATAGCGCAGCACCAGGAAGCCGATCAGGAGGCACAGCGCGCACAGCAGGATCATCACGCCCTGGCGCGCCCCGCCGATCTTCTCGCTGCCGATCCAGAGGGTCAGGGGTGAGATTTCGTTCCAGAAAAACTGACGCCCCTGGCTGATCAACAGGGTCAGGCCTTCGGCAATCAGCGACATCGCCAGGGTGGCCATAAAAGTCGGCACCCGCATGATGGTGCTGATCGCGCCACTGCCCATGCCGCACAACAGGCCGGTCACGAGCGCGGCGATGAGCGGGATCGGTTCAGGCAGGTTAAGGTTCGTATAAAGCTGCACCGAGACTTCCGCCGAGAGGGCCATGACGGCAGCGATGCTCAGGTCGATCTCGCCGGTCAGCAGCACGAAGGTCATACCGACGGCCAGGATGCCCGGGGTCGCGACCTGCGCCAGGATGTTGTTGAAGTTCGGCACGGTCGCAAAACTGTCAGTAGCCAGGGCGAAGAACAGCCACACCATCAGGAGCGTCCATACTGGCGCGAGCGTGGTCAAGCGCCGCCGCCAGACCTCTGGAATGCGCGCCATCAAGCGTCGCATCCACGAAGCGTGGCTGGCCTCTTGAATGGCTTTTGTTTCTGCTGGCCCAACCGTAATATCAGTGCCTTCTTGTTGGACGCTCATGGTCTAGATCAACCTCATCAGGGAGTCTTTGTCCAGGTTCTTGTTTTCCATCTGCGCGACGATCCGTCCGTGAGTCATCACGAGGATCTGGTCCGATACCGCCAGAATCGTCTCCGGCTCTGACGACACCACCAGCACGCCATAGTGTTCGTTGCGCAAGGTGCGCAGGATACCCAGCACTTCACTTTTCGCACCCACGTCCATGCCCCGCGTCGGCTCACTGGCGATCAATACTTTGGGAGGGAAGGCGATCCAGCGGGCAATCGCCACTTTCTGCTGGTTGCCACCGCTGAGCTTACCGGCCGCATTGAGTGGGTCGGGCGGCTGGACGTTGGTCCGCGTCATGGCGGGCACCGCCACTGCCAGTTCCTGCGCCGGAGTGGGCACCAGCCCGCCGATCCTGGGCAGGTGAGGCAGGGTGATGTTGCGGTAGATTGGCTCGTCCAGGATCATGCTCTTGCGCCGCGATTCGGTGGCGTAGGCCAGGCCCGCCTTGATCGCCGTTCTTGCCGAGAAACTGGCGGGCAGCTTCTTGCCATCAACAATAATCGTGCCGTGATCGAAGCGGTACATGCCGAAAATCGCCCTGGCGACATCGAAATGGCCCGCGCCAATCGGCCCGTAGATTCCGAGCACCTGTCCGGCCAGCACCTGAAAGCTCACGTCCGCGAACACGCCCCCGGAGAGGTCTTTCACCTCCAGCAATACATGGTCCTGTTCGGTGGCTTCTGGCAGCGCTGCCGGCAGGGCCGCGTTGACCTCTCGCCCCAGGATCATAGAAATCAACTGGTTAAGGGTCGTGTCTTTGCGCTCCACCGTGTCGACTTTGAGTCCGTCGCGCAATACGGTGATGCGGTCGGCCACCTGCATGACTTCATCCAGAAAGTGCGAGATATACACAATGCTGCGCTTCTGCTGGCGCAGGGTATCGATCAACTGGATCAGGCGCTCAACTTCCGCGGGCGACAGCGCCGAGGTCGGCTCGTCCATGATCAGCACCCGCGCGCCGGATAGCATGACGCGCAGCACTTCGACAACCTGCTGGATGCCGAGGGAGTAGGTCCCCAGCGGCAGGGTCACGTTAATCTCAGGGAAGCCCAGGTTCGTCAGTTCCTCCCGCGCGACCCGTTCCATCTTCTTCCAGTCCACAGTCCCGAAGCGGGTGAGGGGCTGGCGCCCCAGGAACAGATTCTCGGCCACCGACAGCACCGGCATGGTGCTCAGTTCCTGATGGATCATGCCGATTCCGGCATTGAGCGCTTCCCGGGGGGAGCTGAAGTGAACATGCCTGCCGTTCAGCAGGAATTCCCCTTCGTAGCCGTCATAGACCCCCGCCAGAATGCGCATCAGGGTGCTTTTGCCTGCCCCGTTCTCGCCCACCAGGGCATGTGTCTCCCCTTCACGCAGATCGAAATCGACGTTATTGAGGGCCTGGACATTGAGGAATCGCTTGGAAATCCCTTTAAGCTCAAGAATCGTTGAATTCATAAAGTGACCTCTTGAAGCGAAGATGCAGCCCTGTTGTGCGTTTGCCCCCCGCGCTTAATTCCTGTGTTCCGGGCCCCATTGTGCGGTGGGCACAGGCGACTGGAACTCGTTGAAGCAGGAAGGCAGCAAGCACGCCTGCGGTAAGGGAGAGGCGAGCACTGCGCCCACCTCTCCCGGGTCTGTTGCCATGAACTACATCAGGTGGTTGTTCTCAAGCCAGATCGAGCTCTCGGAGGTGCCGAGGCCCAGGGCCTTCATCAGCCAGGGGGTGGCCGCCAGAGCCGGGTCGACAGGATCCGGTACGGTGATCACCGGGCCGTCGGCATACAGCCACTGCGGGATTTGCCCCTGGGCTTCTTCCAGGCCGATTGTGGCGGCCCACGCGCCGACGATGACCGACCACGAGTGTACGCGGTTGGCCGAGTTGCGGGCGGTGGCGGCCAGCTGGCCGGCTTTGACCAGCTCGATAGCAGCCGGCATCGCGTCCAGACCACCGATGAAGCATGTTCCTTCCCGGCCGGCGTCCTGCACGGCTTTCAGACCAGGAATCGCCATGTCGTCATTGTCGTAGAAGATGGCAACCAGGTCCGGATACCGGGTGAGGAACGTCTGGGTGAGGTCAGCGGACTTGCTGGCGTCCCAGTCTGCCGGCTGGTCTTCCACAATAACGATGTCGCCGCTGGCAACCAGCGGGTCAAAGACGTTGTGGAAGCCCTTGCCGCGGCCCTGTGCGCCGGAGTGGCCCTGCTGCCCGCCAATGTGGGCAACCTGGCCCCGGCCGCCAATCTTGCCAAGCAGCGCCGTGCAGACGCCCTCGGCCAGAATGATGTTGTCGGGCGAGGTGAAGGTCAGAACGCCCATTTCCTTCATCTGGTCCAGGGGCGCGATCAGCGTGTCGATGTCGATCACCGGCTTGCCGGCCTGGATGATGGTGGTGATTGGCTCAACCAGGGTGCCGATGCCGACCGGCTGAACGCCAAAGAAGTCATAGTCGGCGGCATTGACCGCGAACTGGTCGAAAATCCCGCGCTGGGCCTGCTCACTGCTGGGCTGATCCTGCCAGTCGATTTCGACGTTCAGCAGCCCGGCGAAGTAGTCAACGGCATCCTTGCCCTGGGCGCACCAGGAGTGCGCCAGGCTATTGTTGGAATAACCCGCTTTCAGCGGAGTATTCTGTGCCTTGACCGACGACAGACGCCATCCGAGAAATTCACCCAGAGGCGAAGCGGCGCCGACACCGGCGATGGCACCGAGTTTCAGGAAGGTACGGCGATCCATTCGCTTGATTAACATGAAGGGTCTCTCCTAGACAACTCCTATTGACGCATCTGCAGAACTTAGAACAGGAATCGCGATCGACAAAAGAATGCGGATTGGTGCAAATAGCATCCCTTTCTCCAGGTAAAACAGCGTCCGCCTGTAAAGTGCTTGTCTGTTGTCCGGGTGGGGATCAGGCGGCTACAACGGTGGGGAAGGGCGGTTAGACCTGGCTGTGGCTGCCGGCGCCGGTCGCGCCGGTAGGGACTCTGTGATCGCTCACAGACGTTCATTTGCAGTATACGCCTGATCTGAATCGTGGGTCAAGTAGCCTCTGATTCGAGCAGAATACCCGGGCCGGGCCGGATGCTCAGCAAGGGGCGCGCCTGCCCTGGCTCGAGTTCGAAGGGTGCAACCCCGGCACGCCGGCGACCCGCGTGGCGTCCGGGGTGCTGTTTGTGTGTGAATCCGTGCCCCTGTTTTTCGCTTCGACGCATAGACGCTTTGACGTCTGGCTGTGCGTTTCCAGCGCGGGCAGGCCGTTCTCCCGGGGCTTATCCCCGCCAGGGTATTTTGCAGTATGCTAGGAGGCTGAAAGCTGGATCGATAACCCGGTCGCCTGCAGGCCGGGCGTTCAGAAAGCGGAGATGTGATGGCCCAGCAACCTCAAGACTCCATCAGGCAGATGCTGCACACGACCAAGCTGCTGGAAAAACTGGATGATGCTGCCCTGGCAGTGGTGGAAGGGCTGCTGGAAGTGGTGGACTACCAGCCCCGGCAGTATCTGTTTCACGAGCGCGCGCCCCGCGAATCGGTGCTGATCATCGTCAGCGGCTCGGTGGTGATCACGCACGGGATCGGGCAGCGTCCGATTCCGTTGGCCACCCTCGGCCCCGGCGCGCTGTTGGGCGAGCGTCTGTTGCTGGGCAGCCCGACGCATGTCGCCTCCGCCTATGCCAAAACGGCCGTGCGCGGACTGCGCTTTTCACGCCCGGCGCTGGATCAACTGGCCGCCCGGCATCCGGAGATCTACCAGCAGCTGGTGGCAGCGGCGGCGGAAACGCTGAGCGAGCGGCTCACCTACGCGGCGGCCCAGCAGGCCGGGATTGAAACGGCGCCGCCCTCCGGTCGCTACCGGGCGGAACACGACTCAATGGGCGAGCGCCGGATTCCGGAGGAAGCCTATTACGGCGTGCAAACCCTGCGCGCGGTCGAGAACTTCCCGATCTCAGACATGCCGATCAGCAAGTACCCGTTCCTGATCGGGGCGCTGGGCTGCATCAAGCAGGCTGCCGCGCTGGCCAATTCGGACCTGGGCCTGCTCGATCCGGACGTGGCAGGGGCAATCATCTCGGCGGCGGAAGAAGTCCGACAGGGCCAGTTGACCGGTCATTTTGTCGTGGACGTGATCCAGGGTGGGGCCGGCACCTCCACCAACATGAATGCCAATGAGGTGGTTGCCAACCGCGCGCTGGAACTCCTCGGCCACCAGCGCGGCGAGTATGCGGTCGTTCACCCCCTCAACCATGTGAATCTGTCCCAGAGCACGAATGACGTGTACCCGACCGCGCTCAAGATCGCGCTGCACATGGCGATTGATGATCTGATCCAGGCGATGGGCGAGCTGCGGGATGGGTTCGCGGCCAAAGCTGAAGCGTTTGCGGACGTGATCAAGATGGGGCGCACCCAGCTTCAGGACGCGGTGCCGATGACGCTGGGCCAGGAGTTCAGCACCTATGCGGTCATGCTGGACGAAGACATCGCGCGCCTGCGCGAAGCGGCGCAGCTTATCGTTGAGATCAATATGGGGGCGACCGCGATCGGCACCGGGATCAACGCGCATCCTGAATTTGCCGCGCATGTGTGCCAGCACCTCCGCAAGCTGACCGGGATTCCGCTGGTGATCGCGCCTAATCTGGTGGAGGCCACGCAGGATACCGGGGTTTTCGTGCAGTTGTCCGGCGTGCTAAAACGGGTCGCGGTCAAGCTGGGGAAGACAGCCAATGACCTGCGTCTGCTGTCTTCCGGGCCGCGCACCGGGCTGGGGGAGATCAACCTGCCGGCGCTGCAGCCCGGCTCGTCGATCATGCCGGGCAAGGTGAACCCGGTCATTCCGGAGGTGGTCAACCAGGTGGCGTTTGAGGTGATCGGCAACGATCTCACGGTGACGATGGCGGCGCAGGCCGGCCAACTCCAGCTCAATGTCATGGAGCCGGTCATTGCCTACGCGCTGTTCAACAGCCTCACCCACCTGCGCAACGCCTGCCGCGTGTTCCTGACGCGCTGTGTGGAGGGCATCACCGCCAACCGCGAGCACCTGCGCCGGATGGTTGAGAACTCCATTGGGATCGTGACGGCGCTGAATCCGTACATCGGCTACGACCAGTCTGCCGCAATTGCGAAAGAGGCACTGGCCAGCGGGCGCGGGGTGATCGAACTGGTGCTGGAGCGTGGCCTGCTCACCCGCGAACAGGTGGACGAGATTCTCAGACCGGAAAACATGGTCGCGCCGCGCTGGAACCTGGAGTAGCAGGAGCGTCCGCACGGCGTCTGATCGCCCCTTGAATGCGCGCCGGGTGGCCCATTTCCCAAATCCGGCGGCGGGGTCTACCATAACGCGTGGCAGTTGCCTGGCAATTGCCGGCCATGTG
>CAZGYW010000012.1:4948-15962 GCA_964530495.1 uncultured Anaerolineae bacterium | reverse complement strand
GCAGGACTGCATGACACCGGTATCGCGTTTGAAGCTTCGGTTACCAACTGGAACCGTGCCAGTCTGGGCGCGGTGCAGCGCTGGGTGAAATCGCGCAGGGTGGATGTCGTCAATCTGCAATACCAGACCGCGGCGTATGCCATGGCGCCTTTGATTCACCTGCTGCCGCGCCTGATCCGGGGTGTGCCATTTGTGACCACTTTCCATGACCTGCGCTTCCCCTACCTGTTCCCCAAGGCCGGCCCGCTGCGCGATTGGTGGGTGCTGCGCCTGGCGCGCGATGCCGATGCGGCCATTGTGACCAACCCGGAAGATGAGCAGCGTCTCCGACAGACTGGTGGAGTACGCCGCCTGGCGCGCATCCCGATTGGCTCCAATATCGCGCCGGCGCCGCCCGTTGGCTTTGATCGCGGCGAATGGCGCGCGCGGCACGGCATCCGACCGGATGAGATGCTGGTGGCCTACTTTGGCTTCATGAACCGGAGTAAGGGTGTGAGTGTGCTGCTACGGGCCATGGCTGAAGCCAGTGTGCAGCTTCCCCTGCGGCTGGTGCTGATCGGTGGGCGGACCGGGGCCAGCGACGCGACAAACGCCGCCTTTGCGCAGGAGATCGATGCTCTGATCGGAACGCTGGGATTGACTGATCGCGTAACCTGGACGGGATTCGTGGAAGCACCGGAAGTCAGCGCGTGGCTGCTGGCCGCGGACTGCTGCGCGCTGCCCTTTCTGGATGGCGTATCCTTCCGGCGGGGGAGCCTGATGGCGGCGCTGGCGCACGGCTGCGCGATCATCAGCACCACGCCGGCGGTTCGCCTTCCGGAGATTGTTGATGGCGAAAACATGCGCGTTGTGCCGCCGGGGGATGCTGCGATGCTGGCCGAGGCGATCCGCGAGATTGCCGTAAGTACCGACTTGCGCGAACGGCTGCGGGCAGGGTCACTGGCACTGCACGCGCAGTTCACGTGGGAAGCGATCGCCCGGCAGACGATCACGCTGTTTGAGTCGCTGCGCGGGGCTCGGTAGAGGCACAGGGAGCGCGAGCCGGTGGCGTCACGTGAACGCAGGCTGCTGGGTGTTATCCTCGGGCTGTACCTGCTGCTGGGCATTGCCTATAGCGTCGGGGTGCCCGTGTTTGAAGCTTCCGATGAACTCAGCCATTACCCGCTTGTCCAGCACCTGGCCACCCGTGGCCTGGCGCTGCCGGTGCTGGACCCGGCTAACCCGGGTCCGTGGAAACAGGAGGGCGGGCAACCACCACTGTACTACTTCCTGGCAGCGCTCGGCACATCTGCGATTGACACCTCAGACTTTGCGGCGGTCTACCAGTTGAACCCGCATGCCGATATCGGTCTTGTGCCGCCAGATGGCAACATCAACATGGTTGTCCATGATGCTGCGCGAGAAGCGTTCCCCTGGCGCGGCACGATTCTGGCAGTCCATGTGGCCCGGCTGCTCTCGGTGCTGATGGGGGCAGTGACGGTTCTGACCACGTACCTCATCGGGCGCGAGGTGTTTCCCGCGCTGCCCGGTGTGGCGCTGACCGCCGCGGCGCTGAACGCCTTCCTGCCGATGTTCCTGTTCATCAGCGGGTCGGTGAACAACGACAATCTATCCAATATGGTCGCCGGGCTGCTGTTGTGGCGCGTGGTGAAGCTGATCAAGCGCGAGACTCTGCCAGACTATGGCACTTACCTGGTGCTGGGCGGGCTGGCGGCGGTGGCGCTGCTGGCCAAGCTCAGCCTGGGGCTGCTGGTGCTATTCGTGGCCGCGGCGCTGTTGGCGCTCAGCCTCCGGCTGCGGGACTGGCAGCCGGTCGTGATCGGCGGCGCGATCTCAGGCGGCATCGCCATTCTCGGGGCCGGGTGGTGGTACCTGCGCAACTGGGGGCTGTACGGCGATCCCACCGCATTGAACGCTTTCCTGGGCGTGGTGGGCCAGCGTGCGGTTCCGGCGGACCTCTGGCAGTTGTGGACCGAGCAGGAGTCGTTCCTCCGATCATGGTGGGGCGTGTTCGGGGGCATGAACGTTCTGCTGCCGGATCGGGTCTATGCCGCGTTGAATGTGATTGGCGGGCTGGGGCTGGCTGGCTTTGGCGCCTATCTGATCATGCGGGCCGCCGGTAAGGTGCGGCCGGAGTGGCAGGGGAGTGGGCGTGCCCTGCTGGTGGCGACGCTGTGGCCCTTTGTTGCGTGGATCTCGTTGTGGGGCTGGAGCCGGGTCACCTGGGCTTCGCAGGGGCGCTTGCTTTTCATTGCCATCGGCCCGGTGTGCCTGTGGCTGGCAGTGGGGCTAGGCTGGCTGCTCTCCGCCGGGGGGCGGCGAGTTATCTGGACGGCTGCGACCGCGTTACTTCTGGGTGTAGCGGTGCTGGCCCTGCCGCTGGTGATCCTGCCCGCATATGCGCTGCCTGATTTAAATGCGCAGTTTCCGGATGACCCGGGTGGCGCCGCGCAGGAGTTCTACGAACCGGGCGCGGCTGACCCTGCCCTGCGCCTGCGTGGCTACGAGGTCGCTGAGGATGCGCTCAGGCCGGGCGAGACCGTGACGCTGACCCTCTACTGGGAGGCGCTGGCACGACCCACGCGCCGCTGGAGCCTGTTTATGCATGTTTTGGATGGTGCGGATGCGATCATCGCCCAGCGCGATCGCTATCCCGGTCAGGGACTGCTGGCAACCGAGGTGCTGCAGCCGGATCAAAGCTGGATCGAGACGGTCGCGATCCGCGTGCCGGGCATTGCCTACACGCCGGATAGCCTGCGCCTGGCCGTGGGGCTGTATGACCGGGCTACCGGCGAGCGAATGGTGCTGGAGCCGGGCGGCGCAACGCTGCATCTGCTTGACGCCAGGATCGCCCTGGAGCCGCCAGCGCCGGAGGCCGGGCTGCCCAACCCCCGGGCTGACAACTTTGCCAACCTGATCGGTTTGCGCGGCTATGACGTCAGCGGGCGGCGGCTGAGTGCGGGTGAGCCGCTGACCGTCACCCTGTACTGGGAGGCCCGGCAGTCCATACCGCGGGACTACACCGTGTTTGTTCACGTGATCGATACCCCTTCACTGGCGATCTACGCCGGCTCGGATGCCCAGCCTGCCGGAGGAGCGCGCCCAACCTCCGGCTGGGCGGTCGGTGAGGTGATTGAGGACGTGCATACCCTCGCGTTTGATCCGCAAACGCCGCCCGGTACATACGACATCGAGGTCGGGCTATACTGGATGCCGGAGCAGGGCGTGTTCGAGCGCCTGAATGTGCTGGCCGAGCGCGGTGGGCTGGCCGCTACCGTGGTTTACCTGAGCCGCGTGCGGGTGGCTGCCGCGGAAAGCGAGTCGCCATGAACGCAAAGTTCCGGCGCTGGCGGGCAGATTGGCTGGCCTGCCTGATCCTCATCCTGTTGTGGGGCGGATTCTTCTGGCGTTTCCTGACTCCGGTGGAAGCGGACCAGGTCTCGCTGGTGGAAGGTGATTTTTCCGCGCAGTTTGTCGCCTTTGGGGGCTACCAGGCGGAGCGCCTGTGGGATGGCGAAATTCCACTCTGGAATCCGTACAACAACGGGGGGCTGCCGTTCCTGGCGGATAGCCAGGCGGCGATCTTTTACCCGCCGCGACTGGTGACGGTGGCGCTCACCGGCCTGACGCGCCAGTGGACGTATCATGCGCTGGAACTGGAGATGATGGCCCATGTGCTGCTCACCAGCCTGCTGATGTACTGGCTGCTGCGCAGGCTGACGATGGGTGAGCGTGGCAGCGTGACCGGGGCGCTGGCCGGCGCGATCACCTGGGCGTATGGCGGGTTCCTGACCGGATATCCGCCGCTGCAACTGGCGCTCTTGGAAGCGGTTAGCTGGGCGCCTTTGCTGTTGCTGGGCGTCCATGAAGCCACGCGCGGGAATCGCCCGCGCTGGACATGGCTGGCAGTGGCGGGCCTGGCGCTGGGCCTCAGCGTGATGGCCGGGCATCCGCAGACCAACTGGTTTCTGGGCGTGTTGCTGGTGGCCTATCTGGCCTATCGCGTCTGGCGGCGCGGTTGGCGCTGGACGGTATTCGCGGGCGGGGCGGCGCTGGCGGGCGGACTGGCGGCAGTCCTGGCGATGGTGCAGCTCCTGCCTGCGGTGGAATACCTGCAGCACACAACCCGCATTGCCTTTGGATTTGAAGCCAAACAGAACGGCTTTCCGGTGCAGGATCTGATTCAGATCGTGTTTCCACGCGTACTCAGCCTGTGGTCGCCCCTTTACGTTGGGATTGCAGGTGTGGCGCTGATCGGCCTGGCGCTGATCCGACGGGTACGGGAGTGGGCGTTCTGGGGTGGGGCGGCGCTGGCGGGGCTGTTGTTCAGCCTGGGTGGCAATGCGGCGCTGTACGGGCTGCTCTACAACATCCTGCCCGGTTTGAAGCTGTTCCGCGGGCAGGAACGTGGCGCGATGATCGTGGCTCTGGCGGCGAGCATCCTTGTCGGTCTGGGACTGGCGCGGCTGCTGAGTCTGGAGCAGGCTGAGCTGGCTCCTGCCCGCAGGTTGGCCCGGCGTGGGTTGGCCGGGTTGGTGGCGCTGACCGGGTTTGTGACGCTGGTGGCCTTTGTGCTGTGGCTTGGCCCGGCCCGGGAGTCGTATGCGGACAAACTTCCGGCGCTGGCGTTTACGACGCTGGTCGCCGGGCTTGCCCTCTTTGCGCTCCCGTGGCTGCTCGGTGATCCGTCAAGTCGCTGGCGGCAGGCGGCGGTGATCGGGCTGATCGTGTTCGATCTGTTCACAGTGGCGGGTGATAACCTGCAAACCGAGCCTATCCTGCCATCGGATCGTCTGGAACGTCCGGCGGTGCTGGACGTGGCGCTGGGAGATGTCGCTGTACCGCCGGCCCGGGTGGATGGCATCCGCGGGGTGATGGGCAATCTCGGCACGCTGTGGGGCATTCCGGACATGCGCGGGATCAGCCCGCTGTGGCTGCAGGGGCCGTACGCGATCGTCGGTGATGATTTCCCGAACCCGCTGGCATGGGAGCTGTTCGCGGTGCGCTACGTCTTCACCGATTGGGCGGAACTTCCCATCCCGAGCACGATTGTGGACAAGGGCGAAGACGCTTACGGCTCGATCAATGCCCACTTGCTGGGTGATCCGCGCCCGTTTGCGCTCCTGCTGGATGAGGTATGGCTGGTGGACAGCGACGTCTACGCCCAGGCAGTGCTGGCCGATCCCGGGTTTGATGCGCGGCGAACGGTGATTCTGCAGGCCGAGGAGACGCCGACCGGGTTGCGGGCCAGTGGCACAGCCAGGGTGACGGCCTTCGCGCCAGAAGTGATCACCATTGCCGTTGAGAACAATCCGGAGGCGGCGGTGTTGAGCGTTGCGCTGCCGCACTACCCGGGCTGGCAGGCGAGGGTCGATGGCGCGCCGGTCGATCTGCTGCGCGCGTACGGCGCGCTCAGCGCGGTTGTCCTACCGCCGGGCGCGCAGGAAGTCGTGCTGCGCTATGATCCCTGGACGTTCAAGGTGGGTGCTGCCATCAGCGGGCTGGCCTGGGGAGGGCTGCTGGCTGGCGCCGGTTGGGTGCAGATCCAGCGCAGAAACCGAAGGACTTCCAGCCGGAGACAACAAATATGACAGAAATGAATAGCATCACCGAACGGTTGCTCAAGCTTGACCGGAAGACGGTGGCGATTTTGATCGGCGTCGCCGGTGGCGTGCTGGCCGGGGCGATCGGGCTGGTGATCGTGGCTATCGGGCCGGTCTACGCGGCGGTGCTGCTCTTTGGGTTGTTGATGGGACTGTACATTCTGACGGATTTGAGCGCCGCCCTGTATGTGGTGATCGCGGTCATCGCGGTGATTCCGTATGGTACGCTACCGTTCAAGATTGTGATCACGCCGTCGCTGCTGGACCTGGCGCTGGGTGCGTTCCTGTTGGTTTACCTGTTCCAGTGGATGACCGGGCGCCGGCGGTTGTTCCGGATGACCCCGGTGCATGGTCTGGTAGTTCTGTTTGCGCTGGTCCTGCTCTTTAGCTTTTTGATGGGCTTGCGCCATGCGCCACTGACCAACAACATTCTCAAGCAATTCGCTGAGCTCATGCTGGCGATCACGCTGGCGCTGGTGCTGCCGGACGTCCTGCGCGATGAGCAGGCTGTGCGGCGGTTGATGCAGGTCATCGTAATCCTGGGCGCAGTCACGGCCGCCATCGGCATCGGGTTGTATGTGCTGCCGGACAGCCTGACGGAACAGGTCCTTGTTCGCCTGGCACCGTTCGGCTATCCAAACGGCGGAGTCGTGCGTTATGTTGAGGACAATCCGGAGTTGGCCGAACGCGCCATCGGCGTATGGATCGATCCGAACTCCTATGGCGGTGTGCTGGCAGTCCTTGGCGCCCTGATTGCGCCACATCTGTTCAGCAGCCGAACGGCGGCGTTTCACCTGCCGCGCTGGCTGGTGGCCGGGGCGCTTGGAATGGTGGGCCTGGCGCTGTTCCTGACCTTCTCCCGGGGATCGATGCTGGCGCTGGGCGCCGCGATGGTCTTTGTCGCCGTGATGCGCTATCGCAGGCTGCTGTGGGTGATGGCTATCGTTGCCGTGCTGGTCCTGATATTGCCGATGACGCAAGCCTATGTGGTTCGTATGGTCGAAGGGCTGCAGATGGCGGATCAAGCTTCCCAGATGCGTGTGGGCGAGATCAATGATGCGCTTGAGTTAATCAGCCGTTACCCGCTGGTTGGCGTTGGTTTTTCTGGAACCCCAACGCGCGATATCTACCTCGGTGTCGCCAACCTGTACCTGACGATGGCGGGCAATACAGGACTGCTTGGGGTTGGCACGTACCTTCTGATGCTCGGGGGCGTGTTTGTGTACGGGCTGCAAGCCTGGCGACGCGAAGCACGTCCGGTACGTTTTGAGCCGTACTGGCTCGGCGTGTTTGCGGCGCTGGTGGCGGTGATGACGGTTGGCATCTTTGACCACTACTTCTTCAAGCTGGAGTTTCAGGCCTCGGGGGCGCTGTTCTGGATAGTGATAGGGTTGACGTTGACGGTCGTGCGCCTGTGGCTCCTGGCCGAACGTGATGTGGTGCAGGATTAAGCGTGATCGCCGGTGATTCGGTACGCGATCAAGAGTGACTCTTGCCAAAGGGCGTTCGGTAAGGTACTATGACCGACGCAATTCAAACCGACTGGTAGTGATGGGCACTCACAGATACGGTCGGCTTTCCATTCCCCGGATGGCAGCCTCGCCATAGCGGGGGATAATCCCAAGGAAAGGAGGCAAACATTCTGATGCGTAACTATGAATTGACGTTCATCGTTCGCCCGGACATCTCTGAAGACGCTATCGCGGCTGCGATTGAGCGAGTTCAGCAGTGGGTGACGGCGACTGAAGGCAATGAAGTGCTGCGCGTGGATCACTGGGGACGGCGCAAACTGGCTTACCCGATCAACGATCAGCGCGAAGGGCACTATGTGCTTCTCGAACTGGCCGCCGCTCCGGCGTCGATTGACGAACTTGAGCGCAATCTCAAGCTGAGCGACGACATTCTGCGGTACCTGGTTGTACGTAGTGGAGAGTAGTTGGTAACAGGAATCACAGCGGGATAGTCAACGTACTGATAGCGGGCCTGGGCAGAGGAGTGGCTGGATATGGGTCGGGGGCTGAACAAAGTGATGATTATCGGCCACCTGGGACGTGATCCGGAAATGCGGTACACCCCCAGTGGGCGGCCAGTTACCAGCTTCAGCGTTGCAACCAGCCGAAACTGGACGTCTGCGGAAGGTGAGCGGCGCGAAGAAGTCGAGTGGTTCAATGTTGTTGCCTGGGGCGCCCTGGCCGAAATCTGCAAGACGCACCTGACCAAGGGCCAGCAGGTTTACATCGAGGGCCGGCTACAAACCCGCGGCTGGGAAGACGAATCCGGCAAGAAACACTACCGGACGGAGCTTGTTGCCAATGAGATGATCCTGCTCGGCGACCGGCGAGCACCTGGAGAGCCAGGCCAGTACGGCTTTGACGGTACGGCTGACGATGAGGATGAGGACTACGCGTTCTGATGAGTTATAACAGATCAGTGAATGATCTGAGCAAGAGGATGTTCCTATGAGCGATTACGATCAATTCGATTCAGACGACCGCGAAGACCGTGGTCGTTCGCGCCGCCCGCGCCGTGATTTCGGTGGTCCTTCGGCTGGCGGGGGTGGGCGTCGGCGCCGAGTGTGCCCGTTCTGTGTGGACAAAGTGACAGAAGTTGACTACAAGGACGCGGACTTGCTGCGGCGTTTCATCAATGAAGAAGGCAAGATCCGGCCGCGTCGCCAGACCAATGTCTGCGCGCGTCACCAGCGCGGGCTGGCGGTGGCGGTAAAGCGGGCCCGTCACCTGGCGCTGCTGCCGTTCACCGGTCAGCACGCACAGGGCTAACCGGGGCATCATGCCGGCAATTTCAGGAAGGTAAACGCGCAGAGTGTGCTGAGGTTTTCAGCATGCTCTGCCGTCTCGTTAGATACAGTCCGCGGTCCTACGAGAGGAGCAGAGTAACCGTATGGCGAAGAAGGCCACGACGGGAGTACCTACCCGGCGGAAGCGTACGCCTGATCAGGAAGAAAAGCGCACTTACCTCTCCCGTGCTGAGCGGGAAGCGCGCGCCCAGCGCTGGGTGCTGATCGCCATGGGCGCGATGCTGGGAGTTGTGCTCCTCATCCTGTTGGGCGGCATCATTCTTGAAGGTTTTGTTCGGCCTAACCAGGCCGTTGCTGTTGTAAATGGGGAGACCGTTACAACGCAGGCGTTCGAGCAGCGTGTACGGTTCACGCGGTGGCAGCTTGGCCAGCAACTGGCCAATATTGCGACGCTGTATGGAACCAACTACCTGACCGATTCGTCCAGCCCCTTCTACCAGCAGTTTGTCCAGCTCCAGCCCGGTCAGGAGTATCAGATCGGTAGTGCGGTACTGGATCAAATGGTGGATGAGGCCCTGGTCCGCCAGGAAGCCGCTTCTCTGGGCCTTACGGCGGATGCGGCGGCAATCGAGGCACAGATCCAGGACTATTTCGGATATGATCCGAACCCGGAGGAACCAACCCCAACGCTGGAACCGACGGTGACGCCGACGCCTATCGTCTCGCCGACCCCGTCGCCGGTTCCCACGGCTACGCCAGAACCTTCCGCGACCGCAACACTCGAGGGTACACTGGCGCCAACCGGCACGCCGGTCCCGACTCTGACGCCAGCGCCGACTCTGACCACTGAAGAATTGGCGGTTCGCTATGACGAAGTCTCCACGGAGTATTTCGCCGAAGCGATGCGTGTATCCGGCATGAGCAGGGAGCAAATCCGCGCGATATTCGAAGCCCAGGTGTTAAGCGATCTGGTGCAGGATGCGGTTGTCGGTGAAGTCCCACCCATGGAAGAACAGGTGAACGCCCGGCATATCCTGGTGGCAACGGAAGAAGACGCGCAGGATATCCTGACAGCCCTGGCTGAAGGCGAATCTTTTGCCGAACTGGCGCAGTCAGCTTCTACTGACACCGGAAGCGGCGCGAGTGGCGGCGAGCTTGGCTGGGCCGGGCGCGGGCAGTACGTTGCCGAATTTGAGGATGCGATCTTCAATGCTGAGATCGGCGCGATTGTTGGGCCGGTACCGAGTGAATTTGGCTACCACATCATCCAGGTGCATGCGCGCGAAGAGCGTGAGCTGACCGCGACGCAGGTCGAGGACAAGGCCGCGACTGCGTTCAATGAATGGCTGACCGAGCGTCGGGAAAGTGCTGCGCTTGAGTATCCAGTCTCGTATGTCGATCGCACGCCTGACGATCCGACCATCTTCGATCTGGGATTGGCCGGTATCACTGGCTAGGTGACCAGTATTCAAGAGCACAACGCCGGCCGGATCTCGATCCGACCGGCGTTTTGTTTATCACGCTCCTGGCTCCATGTTCTGTTATTGGCTGACTCAGGCGTCAAAACCGAACAGGTGGAAGAGCTTTCTGACCGTCAGGCGATTGCGCAGGTAGTGCCCGTACTGCAGCCCGTGCTGAAACTCCTCCGCGGAAAACCCCAACGCCTGGCCGGAGGTCGGACCCTGTACAGTCTTGAGCGCGGCGCCAATCTCGGCCGGCAGGAGCACCTGCTCTGCGATGGCGCGAATAGTATCCCAGTGCTGGATGGCGCGTGCTTTGATCGTCGCATACTCAGCAGCGCTGAGCGGCAGGAATGGGCCGTGCGTCTGGATGACGCCCTCCGCCGCGGGACCGTAAACCTGGCGGATGGTTGCAATTTCGGTTTCGTAGTCTGGCTCAACAGCCTGGGCGATCCGTGCCCGGGCTTCCGCCGTGGACATGCCGCGGATACGTTCGTATAGCCGGGCCATCTCAAGACTGGCAACGCCGACCTTGGCGCCGTGCAGGATCGCCGGGCGGTGCTTTTGGAGCAGTACCATCTCCCAGAAGTGCGCGGCGTGATGCTCGGAGCCGGAAGCGGGGTGCGACTGCCCGAATTCAAGCATGGCCAGACCGGAGTCGATCAATCCCTCAATCAGGGCCCGGACGCCGGAGATATCCCGGTTGCCGATGGCCTGCGCGTAGGTGAGGCAGGTCCGGTAGGCGTTTTCGGTGCGGGCAGCGACCGATTCGCTGAATGCTTCGTCCCACAGCAGGGCCCCGAGCCGCCAGTCGGCTACCGAGGTCGTTTTGCCAAGCAGGTCGCCGAAGCCGGCGGCGATCATGGCCTGCGGCGCAGCCTGCAGGGTAGGCAGGTCCGCGAACAGTGCGATGGGGGCCTGGCAGGTCAGCGTGGTCTTGACGCCGCCCAGTACCAGGGGCGCACCCACTGAGGTGAACCCATCGACTGATGGCGCGGTTGGCAGGGAAATGAAGGCATTGTGCGACCGGTGACTGACAAACCGGGCAATGTCTGTCAGCGTGCCTGACCCGACCGCCAGATAGGTCTGCGGCCTGACTGGCGCCTGAACCAGCACGCGGGTCAGATATACCTCGTCGGCAATGATCTCCTCACCTTTCAGGATGATCGGGGTGACGTCAAACCCATTCTGCC
>CAZGYW010000012.1:0-4938 GCA_964530495.1 uncultured Anaerolineae bacterium | reverse complement strand
CGCCGCGCAGGTGTTGTCATCCTCAACAATCACCAGGTTATTCAGACCCTGTTGCTGGCAGTAGGCCAACAGCTTGTCAAGCGCGCGGTCACCAACATAGATGGGGGAGATTGTGGTCACGGCACATCCTTTCTGGGGTGCACTCCTGAACAACGGGCAGCGGTTGTTCGGGCGTAGATGGCATGGCGTTGTTTTGAATTTCTGATCGCTACTGTACTGCAGGCCACAGCAGCCCGGCAAACGCGCCGGCCGGAGGTATGAAGCTCCGGCCGGGTGGTTATTCTGCAATCTGGCGGGAACCCGTTTTAGCGGCGCATCTTGGGATCGAAGGCGTCTCGAATGCCGTCACCAATGACATACAGGCACAGTACCGTGATCACGATCAGCAGCCCGGGCATGACGACCAGATGCGGCCCTTTCGTGAAGAACGTCTGCGCGTTGGTCAGCATGTTGCCCCAGGTCGCCGTGGGTGGCTTGACGCCCAACCCGAGGAAACTCAGGCCGGATTCGGTCAGGATCAGACCGCCGATGTTGATGGCCAGGGTGACCGCCACAATCGAGAACAGGTTGGGGATGATATGCACGAACATGATACGCAGATCAGAAGCGCCCACTGAGCGCGCGCTGATGATGAACTCGCGCGTGCGCAGTGCGATGGTTTCGCCACGCACCAGGCGCATGATCCCGGTCCAGCCGATCAGGGCCAGGACAATCACCAACGTCTCTGGAGAGGGCGACAGCACTGCGGCGATGATCAGGAGCAGGAACAGCGAAGGAATCGAGTCCAGCGTCGTGATCAGCCAGTTGATCAGGTCGTCCACGATTCCGCCGTAGAAGCCGGTGATAACGCCCAGCGTGAGGCCAATGGTCATGATCAGCAGGGCTGCGCTGAAAGCAATTCCCAGCGAGATCTGACCGGCATGGAGCAGGCGCGACAGGTGGTCGCGGCCCAGGTCATCGGTGCCCAGAATGTGCCCCGGCGCGCCAATCGGCAGGAACTTGTTGGGGATGTCCGTGCGGTTCGGATCGACCTGTAGAATGTGCTCGCTGATCCCCGGAGCGAAGATGGCGAGCAGCGTCAGGATGGTGAGGGTGACAAGCGCGATCTGCGTCAGATGATCACGGCGCAGGCGGCGCATGGCCGTGGCCCACAGCGATTCGCTGACGTAGTGCTCCTCTTCCTGCAGATTGACCGGCTTTGAATTGTTCGTCGTGGTAGGAGTAGCCATTGTGGGCACCGTGCCTAGTCAAACCGGATGCGCGGGTCGATCCACGCATACAGAATATCGGACAGCAAATAGCCAAGGATCGTGGCAACGGATGTCATGATCACAACTGCCATGACCACCGGGAAGTCCTGCTGAACCACGGAACTCACTCCAAGACGACCCAGACCGGGCCAGGAAAAGATGGTTTCCGTAATTGCGGCGCCACCCAGCAACCCGGTGATGGCCGGGCCGAGGAACGTCGCGAGGGGAATCAGGGCATTCCGGGCAGCGTGGCCAAACCACACCTGGCGGTCGCGCAGACCCTTGGCCTGGGCCATCCGAATGTAGTCCTGCCCGATGACCTCAAGCATCGAAGTACGCATGTAACGGGAATAGCCTGCAATGCCGCCGGTCGACAGGATCAGCATGGGCAGCAGGATGTAGTTGAGTCGATTGTAGATGGGCGGGCAATCCCCGGTCAGGGTCGGGGCGCAGCGGCTGCCCATCGGCAACCAGCCGAGGATCGATCCGAAGATCAGGATGAGGATCAATCCCAGCCAGAAGATCGGCACAGCGTTGAACACAACAGCCATGACGCGCGTGAAGTTATCAAACCAGGTTCCGCGCCGCACAGCAGCAATAATGCCAATCGGCACGCCAACCAGCAGGCCGACCAGCAAGGCCGCCAGCCCCAGTTCCAGGGTAGCCGGAATACGTTCTGCTACCACATCCAGCACGGGACGACGCGCGTAGAACGAATTCCCGAAATCGCCCCGCAGAATCCCGCGGCGGTCTCCAGGGGGTTCCGGCTGGCCATCACCATCGGCGTCGAGCGGAATCAAAAAGGACTTGTCGGCCACACCATCGCCATTGCTGTCCCACCGCAGCCAATCATCACCGGTCAGCCAGCGCAGGTACTGAATTGGCCATGGATCGCTGATCCCCAGGCGTGCCGCCATCTGCACACGCTCCTGCGGCGTAATACGTTGGCCAAAGGTCAGCGCAGCCACCGGCCCGCCGGGCGCAGCCGTCATGAGCAGGTAGGAAAGGACAGTGATGCCGAAGAACGTGGGCAAGGCCTGAATCAGCCGGCGCACGATGTACTTGAACATAGGTTACCTCTAGGCTTCACTTCGGGTGCCAACCTGAACCGCAACCGGCTCAGGATCGGCACTTTGTTAACAAATGTTGCCCTCTCAATCGGTGTCTGATCGCCGATTGAGAGGGCGGGAACCACCCCGGTCATGCAGACCGGGGCGGCTAAAGCAGGGCAGTCAGCCGCAGGTCAGGGTGTGACCGCCCACATGTCAACATTCCAGAACATCTGGCTCGGATAGGGCCCGAAGTTCTCAACGCTGGATCTGGCAGCGTACATACCATCCTGAACGAACAGCCACAGGTACGGCAGCTCGTCCTTCATGATGGCCTGGATTTCCTTGTACAGCTCAGCACGGTCTTCGATCGCGCAGCCAGGCACGCGGCGGGCGGCTGCGTTCAGCTCGGAAACGCGCTCGTTGTAGTAGGAGGTGAAGTTATCGCCGCTGCCGGGCAGGTCCGAGCCAACCGAGAACAGCTGGGTCAGGTCGGGGTCGTCCGGGTAACCGGCACGCCAGCCGAGGATGAAGGCATCGTAGGTCTGGCTGTACATCACATCCAGCAGGGTGTTGAAGTCGATGGACTGGAAGTCCACCTTGATGCCGATCTGTGCCAGTTCGTCCTGGATAACGGTGGCGATCGCCGCGCGGCGGGTGTTGCCTTCGTTGGTATACAGGACAAAGCTGAACTCGGTCCCATCCTCGGCGTACATAGCGCCCTGCGCCTCGAGCACACCGTCACCATCCGTGTCTACCCAGCCGGCTTCGGCCAGCATTTCGGCGGCCTTTTCAGGATCAAACGGATAGGGCTCCAGCGTGTCATCGTATGCCCAGGAAGAAGGCGTCATGACGGAGGGCATGCGGCTGCCTTCGCCAAAGACCGCGCCTTCGATGATGGCATCGACATCAACGGCATACGCAATCGCCTGGCGGACGCGCACGTCACCGAAGATCGGGTGCGGTTCCTGCGGAATCACGTTGCCATTCTCATCTTCGCCGGGCTGCGGGTTGGCCGGGTTGGCCAGGTTGAAGGCCATGTAGTCCCAGGAGTTGCCGGGATAGGAGTAGACCTGAACATCACCGGCGTCAGCGGCAGCGCGGATGTCCGAGCGACGGTTGACGGCCGGGGTGTCGATGACGTTGGTCTCGCCAGCCAGAAACTGCTCGACCAGCACGGTCTGATCCGGCACGGCCTTGTAGATGAAGCCCTCGGAATTGACATAGCCGAGTTCCGCATCCGGGTAGTTCTCATTGGCCAGCAGGCTGATCAACTCGGCAGGACGGAACTGACCGAAGACAAAGGGGCCAGCGGTGACGTCCGGGTTGAAGTTGAAGGGCGAGTCATTGATTGCAGCGAAGTCCTCACCAAGGATGTGGCCAGGCAGCGGCTGTACAAAGCCGATGTAGAGCAGGGCGTTGCAGTCCGGCTCATGCAGAGTAACCACTGCGGTCTGCGCATCAACTGCCTCGATGCTGGCGATCACGTCCTGGAAGTAGCCCTGGTTGGTATCCACCAGGCCGCTGACGATCGCATCCCAGGTATACTGGTAGTCATACGCCGTCACCGGGGTGCCATCCGTCCAGAAGTAGTCATCCCGGAAGGTCAGTGTGTAAACAGTGCCATCTTCCGAGATTTCCCAGTTGTTGACCACGGCACCGCGGACGCGCGGGTTCTCACCAAAGGGGGCCATCGTGGCGGTCTCCGGGTCAACACCGAGGGATCCGGGGAACATCAGGCCGACGATACGCTGGCAACTCGTATCCGAGCACAACAGCGGGTTGAATGTGCCAGGATCGCCACCGAAGCTGCCTTCGATGATGACGCCACCCTTGGGCCCATCCTGAGCGGCCACAGGGAAGGCCAGCATCAGAGCCAGCACCAGCATCATGCCGGTAAGGCCAATCTTGTTCAATTTCCTCATTGTTGCCTCCTCATAAAATGGGACAGTAATTCTGCCTCCGGGCCGGGGCCCAGAGAACGGCCAGACAGGACTCACGCAATCCGAACGAGAGCCAGCCCGCTACCCTCAAATCCCGGCGGTGATTGTTCGGCACAGGCTCGAATGACCCTGCACTGATGGGACTGCCGCACGCCGGACTGGAGTAAGTTGAGTATAAATGGTCAGCCTGCAAATTACAAACGCGAAATGCGGTCGGCATCAGCATCAAGTGTGGGGATATTGTCAGGATTTTGAAGGCAACAGCGGAGGGGGACCGGACATAAAAAGCGGCCCTTGCCTGATTATGGGCAAAGGGCCAGCTCTTTTCATGCAGCGGTTGATGAGGAGGTTTCAGTCGGGGTGCTCGGATTTGAACCGAGGACCTCTTGCACCCCATGCAAGCACGCTAGCCAAACTGCGCCACACCCCGAACTGACCGGGATTATAGCCGTCTCCCCGGATCAGGTCAAGGGTGCGGTGCCAGGGCGGGCTGCGCAATGTGGCGGGCGCCGTGCCAGACAGATGGCATGCGAGGGGCGGGCTTGCACAGGCAGCGGATGACCTTCGAGCCTGGGGTTGAATGCCGCTTCAGACAGGAATGTGCTGTATTTGGCCCTGCGCACTACCAGGTTGTGGTAAGTCCTGCTTTTTGTCTCCAGATCGGAAGAGCACACGTCTGAACTCCAGTCACGAGAT
>CAZGYW010000011.1:0-16750 GCA_964530495.1 uncultured Anaerolineae bacterium | reverse complement strand
ATTTGCTGGTCCTGAACCAGACACGGGTAATCCCTGCGCGGTTGCGGGGGCACAAGATCCCGACCGGCGGCGCCATCGAGGTACTGCTCTTGCGCCAACTGGATTCCAGGACATGGGAAGCGCTGGTCGGCGGCAAGAACATCCTGGCTGGCAGCCGTATGAGTCTGGAGAAAGCCGCCAAGGTAATAGATGCTGAGGTCATCCGCGTTCTGGATGGCGCACGGCGTGTTATCCAGTTCTCAGAGCCGGTAAACTCGCAATTGGAAGCCCTGGGTGAAGTCCCCCTGCCCCCGTATATCCATGAACCCCTGGCCGATCCTGAACGGTATCAGACCGTGTTTGCCAGAGACGAAGGCTCAGCCGCAGCGCCAACAGCCGGTCTTCACTTTACCCCTGACCTGCTGATTGACCTGATGCAGCAGGGCGTCGAGTTGGCATACTGCACACTGAATATCGGCCTGGGAACCTTCCAGCCGGTACAGGCCGAGAACATTGACGAGCATCCCATGCACAGCGAGTGGGCATCCCTTTCAGCTCGCGATGCACAGGCGATCAATGAGGCCCGACTGCAAGGTCGCCGCATCATCGCGGTTGGCACGACTGCCGTCCGCACCCTGGAAAGCGCCGCAATTCTCAGTGCAGGAGGCGATCCGGCCACCGGCAAGATGCCACCTGAAGGCTACTGCCCATGGCGTCCGGTTGTCGCCTTCGAGCAGGAGACACGCTTGTACATCCGGCCGGGCTACCGATTTCGCGTTGTCGATGGCATGATCACGAACTTCCACCTGCCGCGCTCAACACTCCTGATGCTGGTCAGTGCATTCCTTGGGCACACGCGCACCATGGAAGCCTACCGTATTGCGCGCGAGGAACGATACCGATTTTATAGTTTCGGTGATGCTATGCTGATCCTGTAGCACATTAGCCAGGGCGCCGTTGCAAAGGCAATCCCTGGCCAGACAGCCGCGCAAGCCAGCCGCCGGCTGACCGAGTAATGCAATGTCAGAATACTGCGCCGCTGCTCAATCTGTGGTAGTATCCCCTCTCACCTGCACGAATACTGCGTGCGGGAACTCACTGCTCCGATAGCTTGCCCGGCTGTCTACAGGATATTCACGATGAACACGCCCCAGACCGAATTCTCAATTGCCGACTTTGACAATGCCGCTTCCTTCATCCGGCAGAAGACAACGTATAACCCTGAAATTGCCATGATTCTTGGCTCCGGTCTGGGCGACCTGGCGGACGCCGTTTCCAATGCGGATAGCATCCCCTATGGCGCAATCCCAGACTGGCCGCAGTCGACGGTCATGGGCCACTCAGGACGGATCGTTATCGGTGAGCTGGAAGGTCAGGCTGTGCTGGTCATGCGAGGTCGTGCCCACTTCTATGAGGGCTATGGTATGGGCCGGGTTATCTTTCCTATTCGGGTGATGCAGCGCCTGGGGATCAAAACACTGATAGTGACCAATGCAGCTGGCGGCCTTGATCCTGCCTATCGTCCTGGCGATCTCATGCTGATCAAAGATCACATCAATCTGCCAGGTCTTACCGGAACCAACCCACTGATCGGACCAAACAATGATCAGCTTGGAACCCGGTTTCCCAGCATGACCAATGCCTACGATCGTGAGCTGCGCCGTCTGGTGCGAAGTGTCGCCCAGGAAAGCGGTATCCAGCTATACGAAGGAGTGTACGCTTACCTCTCTGGACCAACCTTCGAGACCCCGGCCGAAATCCGAATGCTGCGCACGCTCGGCGCTCATGCAGTGGGCATGTCCACCGTTCCGGAGACAGTTGTTGCTAACCATGCGGGAATTCGCGTCATCGGCATCTCCGGCATCACGAACAGCGCCATTGATGACCCTGATTCTGAGGAAAGCCCAAATCACCTGGAAGTCCTCGAAGCAGGCAAGACGCTGGTACCCCGGCTGACCACCCTGATCAGGGGCATCCTGCGCAGGCTGGCAGCCACAGGCTAGATCAGTACATGATCGGACTTGTGTTCTTTATTGAGCAGATCTCGATTGGTCTGTTGATACTCTGCGCCCTGGGGATCTTCCTGGGGCTGCGGAGCCTGCACATGGCCCACCGGCAATACCAGGGCGCCCAATTCGAATTGGAGAAAGAGTTGGCGGCCTTCCGCACTGCGAATGCGCTGACCGCTGTGATCGTCCTTGTTGAGCTTGCTCTGGCGGTCTTTGCAACCACTCGAATTGTGGCGCCGACTCTACGAGAACAGCCACCCAAGACTCTCACAGTGGTTCAGCTTTTGCAGGATGAGCCGTTCGTGACAGCTATCCCGGGCAATGTGCTGGCCGGCACTCCACCCCCCAATTTCGCTCAGGGAGTAGAAATTCCCGGGATTCAGGATGAGTTGAATCTTGCCCCGTTTGCCACCCCAACGCTGACCCCTACGCCAGTCGGTACGATCATTCCCGATGCTCCGGCGCCAACCGGTTGCGACACACCCAATGCCCAGCTTCAGATTCCCGCCAATGGAATGGTTGTGTTTCAAGCCACTACCGTTGTGGGTAGCGCAAACGTCCCGGATTTCGCCTTCTACCGGTTTGAGCTTAATGGGCCAGAGACAAACAACGTCTGGGCGAAGCTTGCAGAATACACAGTTCCGGTAATGGATGGCAATCTCGGCCAGTTGATTCCATCGCAACTGATGCCCGGTGAATATAAGTTCCGCCTGATGGTGTTTGATATCACCAACGCGCCCCGGGCCACCTGTGCTATCACGATCTTTGTCAGCGCGCCAATTCCGACCGCAACACCTATCCAAGCATTTTAGAGAATTCGCGATCTCCGCAGGCTAACCCAATTCCAGAGGCATTCAGGCCAGTCCCGCCCGGCGCAAAGCTCTCTGATAATCGTCAGGGGTGTCGATATCCTGCACGATGCTGTCGGTGTGCACGTTCACATACGCAATCCGATCTTGCCGCGCATTCACAACCTCGCGCGGCATATGTCCCGCCGGCAGGCTCAGGAGTTCCCCCCAGGTAGCACGCCCAAACAGCACCGGGTGGCCACGCCGCATCTCATAGCTCGGAATGACAATATCCCCCCACCCTTCGGCATACGTATCCAGAATTCTTACAATAACTGAGCTTTCGATTTGCGGCTGGTCGCCCAACACCACCAGGCAGCCATCAAAACGCGCTGGCAACGCCTGCAGCCCAACCTGCAGAGATGACAACATTTCTCCACTGGCATGGTCAGGGTTATATACCGTCGCGACATCATACTTGCTGGTCACCTGAACAATCCCCTCGACTTCATGGCCGGTCACCACAAGGATGTAGTCCATACGCGCCATGATCAACTGCCTGATGATAGCCTCCAGCACGGTGTGCTTTCCCCATGGCAACAGGGTTTTTGGCCGTCCCATCCGAGAGGACTTGCCCCCGGCGAGAACCACTGCAGCAATTGGCTTCCTTACCTCGTAAACCGGCGCATCAAGGGCTGTCATTTCCCCTACAACAACACCGTGGATGCGCGGAGATCGGAGAAGCTTGCCGGCAATCAGCCTGGCCCTGCGCCTGAGGATTCCATCAGGAGGCGTCTTATTGAGCAGCACGTAGACCAATGCCGCAGGGGGTACGTTAGCCAACCCCAATTGTCCGTCCCGCAGGACCGACGCCATCCACGGCCACACGATAGGCGCGCCCCACTGGTAGCCGTAGCGGTGCACCATCGCTTCAGGGTTGTACACATGAGCGCTATTAAGCGGCTGACCCAGCGCATCCATTCCCGCGCACACAATCACTCGTGTCGTTCCTTCAGGGATGACTGGCTCATGGGGGTACGGAGCCTTGAAGGGCAGCCGGCGCGCGCCATCAGCCTCCACCAGCAACACGTCACTGCCCACCCGATCGATCAAGCGCGCGACCGTCTCCGCAGATAGCCCGTTCACCTTCGGCCCGTAAATGGAATCGTATACAAAGACGAAGCGATGGTCCGCCAATGCCTGGGAAACAGCCTTCGCTTCTGCAAGTGCCGGGCTGACTGCCATGGAGGATGGGACATGAATCAGCTCGTCAACTGCGATACGCGTTGTCGTTGTAGCCAGCACACGGAAACCCCGCTGTACGAGTTCATGCCCCAGCCGCAAAAGCGCTGAGGTCTTGCCCCCAGCGCCGACAAACGAGACAACTTCACCACGCCGCACACCAAAGGCGTCAACCAGTTGCACGACCAGCATCTCCATACGCTTCACTGACCAACGCCCAGACAGTATCGGACGCCAGCAATGCTTCCAGTACGCCGCCGCCAACAGCCAGCGCTTTGTCAGAAATCGAGAAACAGTGCTCCGGCCGCGCACGAGGATCGATATCACCGATCTTCGTACCAGCCGGAACCTCAATCGATGGGTGGATCATGCCCCGCACAATCCCGGAGTGCTGCGCCAGAACAGGCACTCCGCTAACCTCTGCCACACATTCACCCGCTGCCACGCCCTCTCCAATGGCTTTCACAGACTTTACAAAGCCCGACACCGGAGCACGCAAGACCCGCTGCGCAGCTATGCCTCCAATCTCACCCGGCACTCCTGTATCTGATTCAGCACAGCCTTTCCAGATCACCCTGCCCAGGTAGTGTCCCCGGTTGGTCTCAATGACGGCGTGGCAGTCCCGCCCGGCCTCAAACCCCGGCCCAAGACCGATGACCAGTCGGGCATCGGCAAGACTCGTGTCCAGTGCTCGTTTTTCCATGCGAGCATCAACCACCACGTGGGGACGCACACGCTGAATAAGCTGGCCCTGCGGATCAACGAAGACCGGGACTGCTCCAGCAGCTAACGCGCGATCCAGTTCACTGTCACCATCGATTAGTTGGGCGACAAGCCCGTCGACCGTCACCGTGCCCTCATACACCGCGGCACCATAGGCAACTGCCCGTCGCACAAACTTCGGTGCGGCAAGTTCTGCTATGAAGACGGTGAATCCGGCCCGGTGCAGCCGGTAAACGACTCCAGAGCCAAGATCGCCACTCCCTCGCACCAGAACCCGAACATGCCTAAACGCTGATTGGACGGTCACTTGCCTGCTCCCGAAGATGGGCAACCACGCGCTGGGGGGTCAACGGGATCTCGTCAATCCAGAAACCAAGGGCATCACGCACAGCGCTGGCTACAGCAGGCGCCAGCGGAAGATAAGGCATTTCGGCCATGCCGCGTGCCCCCCAGGGGCCAATTGGATCCGGATATTCCAGGATAATCGACGTCACCTGGTCTGGAATATCCAGCACTGTTGGGATCAGGTAGGTTGACAGCGTCGGATTGAGGATGCGTCCGTCTTTGACGTGCAATTCTTCCAGTACTGCGTAGCCAGCGGCCTGCACCACAGCCCCTTCTATCTGCCCCTGAACCTGCTGCGGATTGACTGCCTTCCCGACATCGTCAGCACAGAATACATTCACAAGCCGCACCTGACCGGTCTCAAGGTCAACCTCGACCTCGACAGCTTCACACACGTAGCCATAAGCGAAGTTCGGCTCGCTTCGCCCGGTCACGGGGTCATACGGCGTCGTCTTTGGAGCGCGATAGCAGTAAGTCCCTACTGCCGGCCGCTCCTCCTGCTGCCACAGTCCCAGCGCCTGTTCGGCCGCCCCACGAATAGCATTGCCGGCCATGAACGTCATGCGCGATGCCGACACGCTGCCAGAATTGCGCGTCGACGCAGTATCCGACGCAACCAGTCTGACGCGCTCCATGGGCACGCCAACAGCCTCAGCCGCCATCTGCTGCAGCACAGTGTGCGTCCCCTGTCCAACCTCGGCCGCAGCATGGTAGAGGATCACCTCATCGACTGCGCTATCTCCGCGAAGCTCAATGATGGCCCAGCAGTGTTCCGGCGCCCCGAAGCTGAAACCCACATTCTTGAACCCACAGGCGAATCCTACTCCGCGGCGCTTAAGGGGATCGCCAGTATCGGCAGCTGGCTGGCGCTCCCAGCTCTCCCCATCCCTGTTCCAATAGCTGCCAGAAGCGCAGGCCTCAACCACTTTTCCAATGGAAACACCCTTCGGAATTGGCGTTCCAACCGTCAACAAACTCCCTTCCTGAAGGACATTGCGCAGTCGGATCGCCACCGGGTCCATGCTCAACGCTTCAGCGAGCTTGTTCATCTGTATCTCAGCCGCGAATGCACCCTGCGGCCCGCCAAATCCACGAAACGCACCGGTCGGGATGTTGTTCGTATACACCGCATACGTATCGACGTGAGCATTGGGAATTTCATAGGGGCCGGTCACAGTCATATTGGCATTGCCCATGACCTTCGGTGAGGTATAGGCGTAGGCACCGGCATCCCCGATGATCTCCGCCTCAACCGCCGTGACTTTTCCATCCCGTGTGGCACCCCATCGCGTTCGAATGGTTACAGGATGCCGTTTGTGGTGGCCGAGAATCGATTCTTCTCTGCTCCAGATGATCTTGACCGGCCGTCGCAAACGGTAAGCCGCCAGCGCGAGGACAATCTGAACAGACATATCTTCCCGGCCACCGAAAGCCCCACCGATGGCCGGATAGATGACACGCACCTGCTCCTCCGGCAACTGCAACGCGTGGGCAATCTGCTCACGGTCTTCATGTGTCCATTGCCCGCCAACAATGACGGTTACCCGCTCCTGATCGTCAATGTAGGCCAGGCCAGCCTCAGGCTGCAGATAGGCATGCTCCTGCCAGCTCGTCCGGTAGGTGCCCTCAACGATGACATCAGCGGCCTTCCAGCCGGCATCCATATCTCCTTTTCGAATTCGATAGTGGGAGAGGATATTGTCTGGAGTATTCGGGTGTAACTGCGGCGCGCCCTGGCTCATGGCCTCCACCGGATTCGTGACCACTGGTAGATCTTCGTAGCTCACCTGAATCAGAGCGCGCGCCAAGGCCGCCGCATGCTCAGTCTCCGCAACAACCAATGCGACCTGATCTGCGAAACACCGGACAACATCCGCCGCCTCTTTGCTGCTACCCGGCCCAACCAGCACCGGCTGATCGGGAATGCCTAATCCATATTCATTGACGGGCACATCTTTGGCTGTAAACACAGCAACAACACCGGGCTGCTGTTCTGCGGCGCGCGTATCGATAGCGGTGATGCGGGCATGCGCCCTTTCAGAAAAAAGGATCTTCATCCACAACTGGCCTGGCATATCAATGTCGCCAGGATACAGCGCTTCGCCGGTGACCTTACCCAGCGCGTCAGTACGAACCACACTCTGACCAACCACTCTAGTCTTATCATTCACAGTGACTTCAAACCCCTTCTTGTTCGATGCTCAGGGTTCCGTAACTACACTCAACCACGCTGGCGCAAGCGACTGATTTCCCGCTCCAGAATCCTGCGCACAATAGCCAGCGCCGCCGCATACGTTGGGTCCACGCCGGCATAGCTCAGGCTGCCAGCACCCAGATTCCTGCCCTTGGTCATCGGGGTATCTGATGCATAATGCAGGAAGCCAACATCAAATGGTGTACCATACAGCGTCACAATCTCGTTGTAAGGATGGCGCTTGGGACGAACCGCTTCATAAACCGCTGACAGATAGGGGCCAGCTTCCATCTCGATATCGGTATAGCCTTCGCGGTAGAAGACATCCATATAGCGAGGATTTTGCAGGAAAGTGCCGCGTGCAGTGATTGCCTTCTGGTTATCCAGCACAGTCCCATAGGTGATGAAGGCAGCTACATCGGAAGCGGAGAAACAATTGCCGAACAGGTACGTATTTTGCGAGTGTTCATCATGCACAACATTTGGCAACATGACATCGCCAATCCGCGCGTTGAGCGACGCAGATTTTCCCATAACGTAAACACCCAGAATCTCGCCGACCTGGTAAGCAACTTCGTTCAGCAGGTCATAGGCGGCCATGCCAAGTGGATAATCGATATTGAGCAGGATGGCGTCCGACTCCTGCAACGCCGCAATACCCGCCACCCTTGTGCGCTCGTCGAGCCAATCGGGCCGCAAGGAACGCAACTCGACAAACTGGGCCTCAACATCAAAACCACGGTCGCTTGGAATCCTCACGAGCCGAAGCGCTGCTTCGGCCTCCTTCACGCGGGCCTGCAGGTCCTCACCGGAATCCTGCACGTATTTTTTCAAGACATAGTAGAGCAGATTATTGTGGTTACTTGGCGCCTGTTCCGAACGGATCGCATCATACTCCGCCTTGATTTCGTCGTGCTCAGATAAGCTGAGGTACTCCAATAACTCGGCCTGGTAGCGCCATGCAAAACCCGTCAGAATATTGGGGATCGCATGCGTATTGCTCGACACGAAATAAACCGGCCGTTGCGCAAAATTGACACCTACTTCGAGTGCGCGTTGGGCCAGGTGCATCCACCAGCGATTGGTTGCTTTTCGATAGTGGGCCAGTGAACCGGAAAGCAATTGCAGCAGGAAGTCCTTGTGGGAATCCGCGATTGCCCGCAGAGTCGGGATGAAGTGCTTACCCCATACCGCATGGAGCCGCAGGGCGTCATCGAGACTGATTTGCAGTCCTTTTGCCAGACGCGCCCAATCTTCTTCAGACAGAGTCTGGTCATCACTTAGAGATAACACGAACCGCTGGAGTTCATGTTGGCACAGAATGTCATGAAGCTTGTTCCACTCAATCTGGAATGCAGTTAATGTCGGAATCAGATCGTCGATATCCGACCGGCTGGCAATATAGACCGCAAGGACATCACGCGTATCGAATTGCATACGCCGCCTCCGTCCCCGTGCCATCACCCGGGGCCATGAGATGATGTCCCTGTATCCCGCACCGATAAACACTTCTTCGGACTGTCCGAGCAGGATCTTCTTGACTTGCGCGATGCAAAATGGCAGGCGCAAGCTCGCATAGATCAGAGCCGAAACGTCCGGCTCAGGATGCCGGGCCTTGACATGGAGCGAGGATTCCATGCCCATATGCGACTCGGCCAGAGTCTGCAGTTGGATGGGATGCGTTGAGCGCAGCAGCGAATAGTATGTCCGAATGTAAAGCTCAATCTCTTCGCTGCCCGTACTGGGAACCGTGCGATCCATCTATCTCTCATTTCACTGGTTACAACTCAGCTATCCCGTTTACGTGTGCTCCGTGCGTCTCGCCGCCTCATTTCCAGGCGTTGACGGCGCTTAAGCTCTTCTTCCGCCTTCTGCTGCTGCTTGCGTTTAGCTGCCCGTTTGTAGTAATCCAGAGCAATACGATCGTCCTCATGCGTGCCGACCGCAATCGCCACGATGAACATGGCAATAGCGAACATCGCCAGCCAGAGCGTAACACCCACGAGTAGATCAGCTGCCCGAACGGAAAGGCCGCCGAACGACACCCCCTGGCGGACCAGGAATAGCTTGACTGTTGGCATCAGCAAGAAAGCCACCAGCGCAAATGCAATACCCAGAATCAGCCCAAACAATGGAAGGAGACGGCTGGATGTCCTTACCTTCTCTGCCTTCTTGACCATGGTTCATCCCTCACTTCGCATCCCTGTTCAGGTCAGCTGCCCGCTGAAACGCTTCTATAATCTTATAGTAACCTGTGCAGCGACACAGATTCCCCGAAATGCTATGCTTGATCTGCTCCAATGTTGGCTGTGGCAACTCCTCCAGTAGCTTTGCGCCAGACATCAGGAAACCCGGAGTGCAATAGCCACATTGTACAGCACCCGACTCCATAAACGCCTGCTGGATTGGATGCAACTGCCCATCCGTCGCCAAACCCTCAACGGTGATAATCTGTGCTCCATGCGCTCGCGGAGCGGGAACCAGACAGGACATCACCGCCATGCCATCCAGGATCACCGTACAGGCTCCGCATTCACCCTCAGCGCATCCCTCCTTGGTTCCAGTCAACCCCAGGTCTTCCCGCAGAAAACGTAATAGAGTCTTGTCCTGACCAGTCTCGACCGAATAGTGCCGCCCGTTGACGCTGGTTTCAATGAGGACGGATTCGCTATCACCATGATGAACAGAAGCAGCCAGGTCCTTCCTGACTCCTGAACGCAGAGTAGGCGGCTGGGCAGGTATGCTATTCCTGGAGTTGCCCCTCTGGAGCGAGCGTAACGCCCGCGCCACCAGTACACTGACCATCTCGGTGCGGTAAGCAGCGGATCCGCGAATATCATCGATCGGGCGGGCCGTCTCCGCACACAGGCGGGCAGCCTCAGCGATGACGTCATGCGACAGGGACTTTCCGCGCAGATACTGCTCAGCCGCAGGCGCGGAAATCACAGTTGGCGCAACACTGCCCAGCGTAACGGAAGCCTCCTGGACAACATCCTCTTTCATGCGCAAGACGACTGCAGTGTTCACCACAGCGATCGCCTGCGCCCGGCGCAAGCCTAATTTGATGAACACACCAACCTGGTCGGCGTCAAGCAACGGCACATGGACCGCCAGCAAGAGTTCGTCAGAGCGCATCACTGTGCGCCGAACCCCGGTGTAAAACGCACTCAGCGGTATTCGTCTCTCGCCTGACTGCGAGGCCAACGTAACAGATGCTCCCATTGCCAGCAGTGGTGGAATCGTATCGTTCGCCGGGCTGCCGGTGATGAGGTTTCCAGCAACCGTCCCTCGGTTACGAATCTGTGGAGAGCCAACTTCCCAACAGGCAATGGCCAATGGCAGCGCGCGTTCAATCATCACTGAGGAGGCAACCACATCATTGTGGGTTACCAGCGGCCCCAGGATCGCTTCACCACCATCAATCCGGATCTCTCCCATCCCGGGAATCCGTGTCACGTCTATCAGTACAGTCACATCACGGCGCTGGCCGCGCTCCAGCTCCAACAGAAGATCCGTTCCGCCAGCCACAATACGCGCCCGTTCACCGTGCTGCGCCAGAAGAGCAATCGCCTCGCTGACTGTCACAACGCTGTAGTAGTCATGCCACATGCTTATCTATCCGCTTTCTCAAGTCGACTCAATCTGCGTCTGCCTGAGCAGCCTGCGTCTGTAAACAGGGACTTGGAGAATCCGCACAGGGTTGATGTTGACAATCTGCGTCCCATGGTACTCTGTCCAGGTTACATCCCGCCTGTCCCAGACATCAACATGGCCATGGATCAGGAAACGGGGGCGGAACCATTTTACGAGCGTATGAAACGCCTGAAAACCGCGGTGCGGGATATCCTCCCGATCGTGGATTCCGCGCAACGGCGCATGTGTAACCATGACATCCACCCCATGTCCCCAACGCGCACGCCGGAGCAACATGCCCGGGGCCAGGCCAAGCACATGGAGCATCATTTCCCGATCAGAGTACTGAATGGGTCCCCTGTTATAGCGCCGCGACCCCTCCAGACCTGCCAACCAGAGTTCCCTGTACTGTACAAATCGTCTGTGCAGATCGTCACCGCCAGGCACACGTTCAGCGTACTGCGTATCATGATTTCCGCGCACATAAAACACTGGAACACCCAGGATTGAAGCGATGAACTCCACGTAAGATGCCGAAAGATCTCCGCAGCTTATCAGGATATCGCTATCCCGATACGTGCGCTGCAAATGAGGGATGTTCTGCATATGCGGGAGTTCAATATCGCTTATCGCCAGGATATTCACAACGTCCGAACGCCCATCACTATGCTTCCTGACCCACATGGACTGCGTCGTCACCGCCTGCCTCTGGCCAGCGCATTGGATGCCCATCGCCACCATGCTGCAGCATGATCACCTGCGCCATAACGCTCACCGCAATCTCACGCGGTGTCTCCGCTTTCAGCTCCAGACCGACCGGCGCGCAAACCCGCGCCAACTGCTCTTCAGACACCCCTTGTGCGCGCAGAGCATCAGCCGTCAACGCCCAGCGGCGTCGGCTGCCAATCAACCCGATGTAACGTGCTGGAGAAACCAGCAATGGGGGCAACAGGTCAACATCCACCGTTTGGCCGCGTGTCATCGCAGCAATGTACGTCTGGCTCGTGATGGTAATGCGCTCCGTAACCCGGGCAGCCGGAACGGCAAAATACCCATCCATACCCGGAATCTGATCCGGAGTGCACAACTCCTCTCGATCGTCACTGACGAAAACTCGGAAGCCCAGCCACTTGGCAAGCTCGGCAACTTCCTTCCCAACATGACCGCAGCCAATCACCACAACGGTCGGCGGTGGCAGTAATGGTTCCACAAACACCTCCACTGTCCCCCCGCAGATCCCAACATCACCGGCACCCATGTCCGCCATGCGATACGTCACATACTCCGAACGGGCGCCCTGTATGGCCTGCTGCGCAACTTCAACAACTCTTGATTCCAGAAGCCCACCACCCACCGTGCCGGCGATCGCGCCATCCGGCCACACGAGCATCTTGCTGCCCGCATGCCTGGGAACCGATCCCTGTGTGCGTACGACAGTCGCCAGGGCCACATCTTTCCCAGCAGCCTGCGCTTCAACTATCATCCTGAAGAGGTCATGATCATCCATCGTGCAACGCCTGCCGCGCCGGATATCCGGCACCACTCCGCCTTCTAGTCCGAATAACCGTGAGCAAAGGTATCAATCATGAGTCTGACGTCATCACCAAGCGGGTACAGAACCGGGCAGGTACATCCTGCCGCGACATACTCCCGCACCTTGACGCGAACCTCATCAGGCGTGCCCGAGGCAGTCACCTGTTGCACAACATCATCTGGGACCAGAGTCATCGCGGCTTCAATCTGCTCCTCAGTCGCAGGCCACTTTAACACCTGGTGAATTTCATCAAGGAGTTCCTGGCTGACGCCACTGGCCTTCATGATGTGCGGTTGCTGCCCTAGATACTGGGTCACGAGCTTCCGCGCGCCATCCAGCGCCTTCCTGCGATCGAGATCAACCGAGGCAACCACCAACTGCGGCCGGTCAATATCGTCAACGCTCCGCCCCGCCAACTTCGCCCCGATTTCGAGCTGTGCCATGGCAGTGTCATTATACCTGGGCGACACAAGATAGTTGAGCAGCGCGCCATCTGCGATCTCTCCAGTCAACGCCATCATCTGGGGGCCCGTAGCACCGATGTAGATCGGCACATGACGCGGCTCGCGCCGCCCGTGGACCACATCAAGCTCAACGCCATTCATTTGCACAAACTCACCGGAAAACGTCACATTCTTCATGGCCAGCAGATCGCGGACCACGCTGACCGTCTCGCGCATTGCCTTCAGTGGTCTGGTACGATCAATGCCAACGTTCTTCGCCAGCGGATCCCACCACGCGCCAATCCCAAGGACGATTCGATCGCGCGCAAGATCATCGAGCGTGAGAAACGTGGATGCAATTAACGCGGCATTTCTCGTCCAGTTGTTGATTACTCCAGACCCGATTTTGATGCGCGTGGTTGTAGCGGCAAACGCCGCCATCGGCACAATGGCATCGCGTACCAACCGGCTCTCCGCCTGCCACACGGCCTCAAATCCCTGGCTTTCAGCATACTGCACGTACGCAATCGCATCACTCAGTTCGTGAGCATCCTGCAAATAGAGGGCAACACGATCCACCATCAGCTCTCCTCCTTGTGGGCGGCCAGGTGTCCGCTCAACACTTCCAGATTCACGTCTGCAAGCGGCTGCACCCCGTACTTCTGACACAGCTCCAGATAAATCATGAGGTCCTCTGGCAGGTCGAGGTCCAGCATCAACCGCTCAGAGCGATGAACATGCACAGTTGCCCCGGCATCGCGCGCCACCTCGATATGTTCGTTGAAGCTGCTTCCACCAAACCTGCATCGGAACAGGTCCGGCGGACGCATCAGCAGCGCGTTGGTGCCCTTTTCAAGCCGGTCCGGCACAATCACTACTGAAAAGTGGTACTTTCCCAGTTCAGTGATCTCGCGTAGATCATCCTCAACCAATAGCGGCAAATCCGCCGGCAGAATTAGAGCCGCCTGCGCGCCCCAGCTCGCAATCATCTGATTGGCTCGCTCCAACGACTGGTTCAGAGCAGGTGCGCCACTTTCCTGAACCGTTCGCGCCCCGAATCGGCGTGCAATGACCAACGCTCTACTATCGCGGCTGATGGCAAGGACTCCGCTAATAGCCGCGCTATTGGCCAGTACGGAGATCGTGTTTCGCAACATTTCGGCAGCAAGCTGTTCACGTGTCTCGGCGGGAAGCACCGCCGCCAGCCGACTTCGGGATCGATTCAGCGGCTTCACTGGAACAATCGCCCAGACATTCACGAAATCACGTCCTCCAGAACCCGCCTGCAGTGTTGGACATCATCCACTGTCTCAATTGTACCGCACTATCTCCCCCACCCTGTCCCGCCAGTCTCCTTGCCACCCTGCACACTAATAATAGAGGTCAATGGCCGGATCGCGGTTGAGTTCAGCGGCGCTACCATCAACCTCCGGCAGCACAAGGCCTCGCAACAACACCACCGGTCGTCCTTCATCAGCTTCACCGCTAATCAGGCCAGCTGCGGATGCAATTGCATCCGCTACCGCAATGACCGTGGCCCGCAACTCCCGCCCAAAGAGATCGACCCTGCCGCGCAGGTCAAGCAGACTGGGCAGCCCAGCCAATCCGATTGCCACAGCCACATTGCCCACCCTGAAGGGCCTCCCGTGCGTATCGCTGATCACAATGCCCGGCGCCACCCCCTCGCGCTGTTTCAGCTCAGCGCGCAAGTTTCGAGCGGATCGATCAGGGTTTTCCGGCAGCAGCAACACCCAATCATCACCCTGGGCACCAACATTCGAATGATCAATGCCCGCATTCGCCGAAATGAAACCAAGCCGGTGTCGAACGACCAGGACACCTTTGCGGTATCGCGAAACAGACTGACTCTCACGGAGAATCATCTCGACTAACCGCGGGTCCTTGTCAACTGCAGCCGCAAGCGTTAACGCTTCGGGTGAAGGAATAACCGTGCGCAGGTCAAGCCATCGATTTTCGGACTTGGATACGATCTTGGATGTCACAACCAGCACATCGGTGGCCTGTAATTGCAGGCCCGCAGCTTCCAGCCCCTGTCCAATGAGCGCTGCCAGGTCATCTCCAGGCTGGATAAGCGGCAATCCGGGTAGTGCGTATAGGGATAGTGAGTTTTGTGCGATCACCCATCAAGTCCTGTAATGCGAATTCCAGCCCCTTTTCCCTTGTAACGGATATTCAAATCGATCAGGATCGGTGTCATCGACTCGACAGCGATTGCATTCTGGAGCTTTCCTGCATCAAACCCACGCATACCTGCAGACTCAACCAGCTTCAGCACTTCAAGCTTAGCATCACGATCATCCCCGCAAACCAGGACGTCACAGTCCACAGACTCATCGACATGAACCAGACGCTCGGCACTCACATTCTGAAAAGCAGCCACAACTCTGACGCTCTCACCAAGCAATTCCTGCGCTTCCATCGCGGCGGATTGCCCTGGCGGTAACTGGACCGTTCTGACTCTTGGCGGTACCAGCGGCACGGTGACGTCAATAAGTATCTTGTCCTTGAGCGCATCCTGGACGCTCACCAGCGTCGGCTGGTGCGCTGCATAGGGCACTGTCAACACGACCAGGTTGGCGTTCAGGGCCGCGGCATGGTTTTCCATGCCGACCACAATCGACTCGCCAAGCATCTGATTCAATTCGGCAGCTTTCGCTTCAGCACGGTCTGCAACCCGGGAACCGATGATGACCCGGTAACCAGCCGCTGCCCAGCGGGCTGCCAGACCAAAGCCCTCATGTCCGGTTCCGCCCAGCACTGCAATTGTCATGATCGTTCGTTCGTCAGTCACGGTTACATGCTTCCTTCGCAGATGTCACAGACCATCGCTCACTATTCGAAATCAGCATTGGCAGGCAGTCTCGCACGAGCTGCAGCGGCATCGCGCCAATCCGCTCCTCAAGAAGTCGGCTCCTGGTTCATGCTCTGCCGTACATAGTCGGCATAGCGCTCCCATACAGACGGCGCCAGCGCACGCGCTGCATCGGCAATCCGCCTCTCATCCAGGGTAAGCAGCTTCCGGTCGCGCATCAACCATTTCCCGGCCACCATGGTGCTCGTCACCATTGACGCCTCAAACCCAAAAATGATATGCCACGGCAGGTTACCCGCTGTAACGGGCGTGAAGGGCCGGTAGTCCACCAGAATCAGATCAGCCGCAGCGCCCGGCTCCAGCATGCCCAGTCGCGTCCCTTCAAAGAAAACCTCTGCAAGGCGCGCGGTGTTGTCGATCGCCATCCGTGCAATCCTATCGCCCGGCGCCCGGCGCGGATCGCGGTTGACAACCTTGTGCAGCAGGTAAGCCGCCTTCCATTCCGCCCACATGTTGTTCGAGAACCCGTCGTTGCCCAGTACAACACGGGCATCCCGTTCCAGCAGGGTGTCCAGCGGAGCCGCCCCTACCCCATTGTTCATATTCGAGCGGGGCTGGTGGGAGATCCACGTTTTGGTCTCCATGAGAAGATCGCGCTCGTGGTCATCAGTATGAACACAATGAGCGACAATCGTCTTCGGGCCAAGGATACCCAACCGGTGCAGGCGATCTACAACGCGCGCGCCATGGGCCCGCATGCTGTGACGTTCATCCGCCTCATGTTCGGCAACATGAATGTGAAAGCCACAGTCCAGACCTTCCACCGCGTCGCGGCACTGTTCAAGTGTCGCATCGCTCACGGTTAATCCGGCATGCAGTCCGAAAGTCGCTCCAATCAACGGGCGTTTTCTTGACTCCTTCAGGAACCGTACGTTCTCCGCGATTCCAGTTCGGGCTTTCGCACTCCCGTCGCGATCTGTGACTTCGTAGCACAGCACCGCCCGCAACCCTGCTTCCTCAACCGCAT
>CAZGYW010000010.1:0-16885 GCA_964530495.1 uncultured Anaerolineae bacterium | reverse complement strand
AGTTGATCCTGGACTTCTTTGAGGCCACCGCCGGCAGCCGTATGATGTGCAACTATATGCGCTTTGGCGGCGTGTTCAAAGATCTTCCGGAGCGCATCCAGGGCATCCCGCTGCTGGCCAATGACCGTGTGCGTGACGATGCAACGCTCGACTATCTGGAGAATCTGATCAACGAGCGGCTGCCCCGTGTTGTGGATGAGTTTGACCGCTTCCTGACGAAGAATGAGATCATCGTCTCACGCTGCCAGGGCGTCGGCATTCTGCCGCCCGAAATGGCAATTGCCTACAGTGCCGCCGGCCCCCTTCTGCGGGCCAGCGGGGTGCCGTATGACGTGCGCCGCGCCGATCCCTACAGCATCTACCCGGAACTGGACTTCGATGTGGCCGTCCGCTACAACGGCGACATCTACGACCGCTACCTGATCCGCATCGACGAAATTCGCCAGAGCGTGCGCATCCTCAAGCAACTGCTGCCGCGCCTGCGCGAAACACAGGGTGAGCCGATCATCTCCGGCACCAAGGCCTACAGCCCTCGCGTCCCGGAAGGCGAAGGCTACGGTCGGGTGGAGAATCCAAAGGGTGAGCTGGGTTACTACGTCGTCTCCGATGGCGGGCAAAACCCCTGGCGGTATCATGTGCGTGCCCCCAGCTTCATCAACCTCACGGCACTCAGCGCAATGACCAAGGGTCACAAAGTCGCAGACATCGTGGCCATTCTGGGCAGTATCGACATCGTTCTTGGCGAGCTTGATCGCTAAAGTGCTGCCTGACTGAAGGAGAGGCGAATGTACGGACTCGGCATTCTCAAAGGCATGGGCGTCACGCTCAAGCACTTCATAGACACCTATATCGAGGACCTGAAGTTCCTCGGCAAAGGCAAGAACACGGACGCCGCTTTTCATGCTCGCCAGACGGTGACCGGCAAAACGGTCGGGCTCTTCACCGTTGAGTATCCGGAAGAGAAGATCGCGGTGCCGGAGCGCTTCCGCTTTGTGCCATTCCTGGTCATCAACAACCTGGATGCGGAGGAAGACCCTGGCAAGATCTGGTGCACAAGCTGCGGCATCTGCGCCAAGGTTTGCCCGCCACAGTGCATCTGGATCGTGCGCGGCACCAACCCGGAAACGGGCCGCCCGAAGCCAGAACCAGAGGCCTTCTACATTGACATCGACATCTGTATGAACTGCGGTTTCTGCGCGGAATTCTGCCCGTTCGACGCGATCAAGATGGATCACGACTATGAGCTGTCCAGCTACGATCGCACGGCGCATCACATCTTCGACAAAGAAAAGCTCTCCAAGGAATTTCGGTACTGGCGCTCCATCGCCCCGACCATCTCCGCTGAAGAAGCGGAGGCGCGCGGTGGCTGGGAGCACAAGGACGTCTTGAAGGAAAAGGCCAAGTCCGCCCGGAGTGGCGCGAAGGCTGATAAGGACGCCTGATCTGCTGGCGTGGTCCGCCTGGCAACGCCCTCGGACATTCGCACACTGGCCCGAGGGCGTTTGACTCCAGGACAGCAGCGCAATACACCGCCACCCGCGCAATCGGCGCTGGTGCACGAAGGGAAACGCCCGCCATGCTCTACCAGGCCGACACCGATATGCTCTTCCCGCCCCGCGTGATTCCCAGCCTGGCAGGTCTGCGTGGTGGGGAGTGGCAGTCGCTTGTCGATCATGTCGCACGGCTCCCGCAGGATCATCCGGAAACCCTGGGCTTCATGCTGATGATGGTTCGTCTTGACGGCTGCCTCTCCTGCCATGCGGATAGCTACCGCGCCATGCGGGGGTGTACGCTGTGCGCGCAACAGGCTGTAGTGCGCTTCAAAGGCACAGATGGTGACCTGGTCGCGCGCTGGCAGGCTGCCGTACGGGACATTCGGCTCTGGCTGGAAGAAAGCATCCTTCCAGAGGTGGAATAAGTCACTGGACGGCTGCCAGATCTACGATACAATAAACCTCATGATTTTCTGCAAAATTCATGCATCAGCGCCTGGCCAGCAGCCTGGCGGACTGATGGCCATCTAGACAAGGTGAATACGAGGACAATGAGCGAACAATCCCCCCAGTATCAGGCCGTTATGGCTGCCCTGAGCAAAGTCAATGATCCGGAGTTGCACCGCGACATTGTCTCTCTCAACATGGTCCGCGACCTGGTTATCGACAATGGTATCGCCAGTTTCACAATCGTCCTGACTACGCCAGCCTGCCCGCTCAAGGACGTGTTTGTCCGCGATTGCCGGGCCGCCCTGGTGGGCAAAGTCGCCGGGATCACGGACATCAAGATCAACTGGGATAGCCAGGTGCCCACAGACCGGCGTCTGCAGGGCCGGCTCAAACCCAATATGCGCTCGATTATTGCCATCAGCAGCGGCAAAGGCGGCGTCGGCAAGAGCACCGTCGCCGTCAACCTGGCGATTGCCCTGGCCAAGACCGGTGCGCGGGTTGGCCTGCTGGATGCCGACATCCTGGGGCCTAACATCCCGATGATGATCGGCTTGAGCGCCGGCAAACCGCGCGTCGCGCAGGATAACAAGCTCATTCCGTTTGACGTGTATGGCATTCAGGTGATCAGCATGGGGTTCCTGATGGCCCCGGGCCAGGCGCTGATCTGGCGCGGCCCGATGCTTCACGGCGCCATCCGCCAGCTCTTCGACGATGTTGCCTGGGACCAGCTCGACTACCTGATCGTTGACCTGCCGCCGGGAACCGGTGATGCCCAGTTGAGCCTGGCCCAGAACGCCCCGCTGACCGGGGCCGTCATCGTCACCCAGCCCCAGGCCGTTGCCACGGATGATGCCGCGCGCGGCATCAACATGTTCCAGGAACTTGATGTTCCCATCCTCGGCGTCATCGAGAATATGGCCGGTGAGTTCTTCGGTGAGGGCGGTGGTGAGACCTTGGCGGCGGCCACCAGAGTGCCGTTCCTTGGCCGCATTCCGATGGATGCCCGGGTGCGCATCGGTGGCGACAATGGCCGGCCAATTGTTGTCGAGGCCCCTGAATCGCCAGCCGCCCAGGCGTTCGAGGTGGTGGCCGGGGCGGTCGCCAGCCGGGTCAGCGTGGTCATGCTCTCCGATCAGGATGTCATCCCGCTGAACATCGTCAGCTAGCAAGACGCCCATGATGACAACAGCAGGGTAGCTATCCCGCTGCCCTGCTGTTGTTTGCAGCCATCACACCGGGTTGGCTATTCGTTACCCAGCACCTCGATCTCTTCTTCGCTTGAGCGTGGCGGATTGCTGCGTCCAATGATCACCCAGAAAAGCGCATTGAAGAGCAGCGCAACGCCCAACGCCCACCAGCCCTCCAACTCCCATGCCCGGTAGACGATCGTCCGTCGGACCACCTCAGCGCCAATCACGACGATCACAAGCACGAAGCCCCGCCGTTTGCGTTCCGTGCGCTGCAGCACGAGCAACATCGCACCAAAGACCAGCATCAGGCCCAGAAAGACTTCCCAGTTCATCCCGGCTCCGTATCACCGCCAGCGACACCAGCACGCCGGCGATTATAGAACCCGGTGGCCTGCACGCCAATCAGTTGACAAGCCCCTACCCTTCGCACACAATAGGTCTGGTTCTTGTGCAATGCAGACTGCTCACTATCAAGGAGTCTCCTGATGGATATTAGAACTTCGGAACTCAAACGAGTTACACTTTTCGAGATCAATGGATCGATCGACAGCACCAACGCGACCGAATTGGGTGAAGCGCTCTCCGCGGCGATTGATGCGGGCCGGACGCAGATCGTGCTCGACCTGAAGCAGGTCGAATACATGAGCAGCGCCGGTCTGCGCGAGCTGGTTAACGCGCTGAAGAAGGTCAAGCGCGGAACGGGTGACCTGCGGCTGGCTTCGGTCTCCCCCCGTGTACTGGAAGTCCTTGAACTGTCCGGGCTGGATACGATCTTCCAGATATACGAAAGCCAGGTTGAAGCGGTCGGCAGCTTCTAGCCCCAGCGGAGCACCCCACCATGGGCGAAGAACATCGCATGGTGATCCCGGGTATCCAGGCGCTTGTCCCGGATATCTGTGATTTCGTTTCGGCCACCGCCCGCCGGGCTAACCTTAACGAGCGCGCAGTCTACCACTGCCAGATGGCAGTTGATGAGGCCTGCACAAACATCATCGAGCACGGGTTTGGTGGCAGCGGGAAGCGCGGCACAATCGAGGTCGTCTGCCGTGAGGCACCCGACCGCTACACGGTCGCCGTCTACGATGACGGCCCGCCTTTCAACCCGATTCAGCGTGAGGATCCTGACCCCAACACCCCTCTTGCGGAGCGCGAGCCGGGGGGTTGGGGCATCTTCTTTATTAAGAAGATGATGGATGAGGTCGAATATAGTTTTGAAGAAAGCCGCAACTGCCTGACGCTGACCAAGTACAGAACCCCCGCTAATCTCGCCCTGCCCGGGGAAAGTCGCCCCCCCTCGGGCGATACCGTCCAGGAGTTGATACCGGGGGTCTGGGGCGTGGCCCCCACCGATCGCCTCGACTCAAATTCCGCCCCTGCGCTGCAGGCGCTGCTGGACGCGCAGCTGGATGCCGGGCGCGTGAACCTGCTCGTCGACATGACCCGGATCGCTTTCATCTCTACAAGCGGATTGAAGGCCCTGGTCAGCATCTGGCGCAGGGCCCAGAACGCCAGCGGTCAGCTTGTCCTGGCCGGCATGAATCCAAATGTCCAGGAGGTATTTGAGACAGTCGGCTTTGACCAGTTGTTCGCTATCTTCGACACCGTAGACCTGGCGCTCGGCCATTTTGACCGGAAGTCGGAGTAGATCAGTGGCTGATGGGGACTCCATGAAGGTGCTCTTCGCAAAAGTGACGCGCCAGTTGGCGCACGATCGGATTGGAGTCTGATCACCTGTGGACGCAATTGGCATTCTGATCGTGTCCATCCTGCTGGCCATCTGCGTCGGCCTGCTCATCCATCAGATCCGGCAGCAGCGGCGCTTCTCCCTCCTCAAGCGGCAGACGGCCCGCCTGGATGAACTGGCCGGCTTCGGACAGGCCATCCTGAACGCCCAGCTTAAGCTGGACGCGCTATGCGAGATCGTATACCAGCAGGCCAGCCGCCTGATTGATACCCGCAACTTCCAGCTCGGATTGTTCGATGACTCCGACTATGTGATCATGACCTGGCTGCGTGACGGTGTGCGTCTGCCCAGCCAGCGGTTCTCCCGTGGTGCGAACGAAGGGTTGATCGGCTGGGTGCGCCGCACGGGCCAGGAGCTGCTGGTGCGGGATTTCGCCGAGGAATGGGACTCATTGCCGGCAAAGCCCAGCTACCAGTCCTCACATCCGACACAATCTGGCCTGTTTGTGCCACTCCTGGCCGGGGGCGAACCGATTGGCGTAATCGCGATCCAGAGCGACCAGCCGCGCACCTACGATAATGATGACCTGAAATTGCTGATGGTGCTCACCAACCAGGCGGCGGGAGCCATCCGTAATGCCCAGCTCTTTGAACAGGCCCAGGCGCGCAATCGGCAACTCGCCCTGGTCAGCGAGGTCAGCCAGCAGGTCACGGCTGTCCAGCCGCTGGCCGACCTGTTCACCCAGATCGTGACCCTGATCCAGCAGACGTTCGGCTACTACGTCACCAACCTGTTCACTGTTGACGAAAAGGCTGGCGGCCTGGTGCTGCGGGCCAGCACGCACCCGACTTTTCGGGAGCGTTATGTGACCCTGCCTATGGGCATGGGTCTGATCGGGTGGGCAGCAGAGCGCGCCACAACCGCTGTCGTCAGCGATGTCACGCAGGATCATCGGTACTACGATGACGGCATCCTGCACGAGACTCGCGCTGAAATCGTCGTACCCCTGATTGTTGAGCGCCGGGTCGTTGGGGTGCTGGACGTGCAGAGCGATGAAGCCGGCGCCTTCACCCGTGAAGATGTCGTGATGCTGGAAACACTCGCCAGCCAGGTCGCGCTTGCCATTCAGGAGGCGGAAACCTACGCTGCCGAACGCCGCCAGCGAGAGCGCCTCAATGCCCTCACGGAAGCCAGCCGTGCTGTCGTCTCCATCCTGAACATCGACGAGTTGCTGGAAGAAGTCATCGACCTGCTATCCGATTATTTCGCCTTTGACCGCACGCATGTCTTCCTGGCCGAAGGTAATCGGGTAGTCTTCCGGGCCGGCAGCGGTGTGCACAGCGGGCGCTGGACCATTGAGAACCTGGCCTATGATATCGATTCGCCGGGCATCATCGCCCAGAGCTTTCGCACCCGCCAGCCGGTGATAGTGAACAACGTCACCACCCATCCGGGCTACATCCCCGGACCCGGGGTGGAAGATACCCGGTCGGAGATGGCGATCCCCATCCGCATGGGGATGCAGACCATGGGCGTTTTGGACCTGCAATCAAAGGAACTCAATGCGTTTTCGCCAGACGACGCCGCCCTGGCAGAGGCGCTGGCGGATACAGTGGCAGTCGCGCTGCGTAACGCCGCCCTCTACGCGCGGGAAAAGCGCCGCCGCATCCTGGCTGAGTCCCTGCGCGAGGTCAGTATGGGCCTGGGCGCCAGCCTGGAAGTTGATCGCGTGCTGGATGGCATCCTGGATGGCCTGGGGCGCGTGGTTAATCTGCGGGCTGCGCTCATCGTGCTTTACGATGACGAATCTGCAGCCTACCAGGTCAGCGCCGTCTATGGCGATCTCGACGACTCCGCGCTGTTACAGTTGTCACTCCCCGTGAACACCGACATTGAGGCCGCCATAGTCGCGCTTTTCCATCCGGAAGGGGAGGCCACCCCTCCGCATCCGGGCGGCCACACCCTTCTGCCTCTCTCCATGGGCGATGACCTGATCGGCTATCTCGCCATGGACAAACTCGGAATACTCACCGAAGAAGATATGGAGATGGTTGCCGGCTTCGCCACGCAATCGGCGATGGCCATCGCCAACGCGCGACTCTACACGGCCCAGCGCGAAGAAGCCTGGGTATCCACCGCGCTGCTGCAGGTTGCCGAATCAACTGCGCGCGCCACCTCGCTGGACGATGTTCTGCGCACAGTCGCGCGCATCACCCCGCTGCTGGTTGGAGTCGAGTGGTGCAGCGTTCTCCTCACCGCTGGAGATGGCTTTCGCGTTGTGGAGATCGAGGGTGTCGATCCGGAACTGGACCGCATCTACGTCGGATTCACCTTCCAGGCAGGGACGTGGCCGCCCCTGGAAGAGATGCTCCAGACGCGGCGGCAGGTTGTGCTTGACCACCGCGAAGTCCCCCTTCCACCCGGCAGTGAGCCAATCCGGGCGACGCCACCCCGTATCGAGCGTGGTGTGATGCTGCCCCTGTATGCGCGCGGCGAGATCGTGGGCGCAATGCTGATTGGCCAGCGCGACTCCGGTGAGGCGCTCAGCCATCGCAAACTGGAGATGGTGGGCGGCATCGCCAACCAGGCCGCCCTGGCCATCGAAAGCGCCCAACTTTCCGCTGCGCAGCAGGAGGAAGCCTGGGTAACCACCGCCCTGCTCCAGGTCTCCGAGGCAGTCACTGCCCAGGTGGACATCGACTCCACCCTGCAGACGATCGTCCGGCTGACCCCGCTGCTGGTCGGGGTTGACCATTGTGTCGTCATGCGCTGGGATGCTGTGGCCCGGCACTTTTGCGATGCCGTTTCCTACGGGCTGTCCCCGGCTGCAGAAGAAGCTCTTGCCCGGCTGACAATGCCGCCAGACCAGAACGCTTACCTGGCAGCCCTGGCCGAGTCTACAGTCCCGCTGCTGGCTGGGCCTCACGCTCCCCATGAGATTCCCAACCTGCTGCGCACTTACCTGGACACTCCGGCAGTGCTCGGCTTTCCACTAACGGCTCAGGGCCGGCTTGTCGGCGTCATGTTTGTGGACGATCCCAGCCTGAATACCCAGGCCGACCAGCGGCGGATGAACATCCTCACCGGTATCGCCTGGCAAACGGGCATGGCAATCGAGACCGGTCACCTGCAGGAAGTCGCTGCTGAGCGCCAGCGGCTTGATCGCGAACTTGAGGTGGCCAAAGGCATTCAGGCCAGTTTCCTGCCGGAGCGAAACCCATCGGTCGCAGGCTGGGATGTCGCAGCGTACTATCGCGCAGCCCGCACGGTTGGCGGTGACTTCTATGACTTCCTGCAACTGCCCGGCGGGAAGTGGGGGCTGGTCGTCGCCGATGTCGCTGACAAGGGGATGGCAGCCGCCCTGTACATGGCGTTGTGTCGCACGCTGTTGCGGGCCGTGGGCCGCAACCGGAATGACCCTGCGGAGACACTGCTACAGGTCAACAAGCTGCTGCTGGAAGACACCCGCTCCGACCTGTTTGTCACCCTGTGGTACGCCATCTGGAATCCTGAGGATGGGTCGCTGGTCTACTCCAGCGCGGGGCACAATCCGCCCTTTGTTCTGCGCCAGGACGGTCGGATCGTGGAAACCCTGCGGCTAAAGGGAATCGCCCTGGGCGTGGTGCCCGACATCACGCTGGAAACCGCTCATACTACCCTCGCGCCGGGTGACACACTTGTGCTCTATACTGATGGCGTAACCGAGGCGCAGAATGCGAATGGCCAGCAGTTCGGAGTGCCGGGTCTGGAGCGATCCGTTGTGATTCACCATACGCTCCCGGCCAGCGAGGTCATTCAGGGCGTGATCGACGCACTGGACGAACACACCGTCAACGAGCCACCATTTGACGACCTCACGCTGGTCATTGTTCAGCGCCGGCCCGCCGCCTCCTGATCGACAACCTGACGGATTTACGCCTACTGCCCGGTTCGCCAGCCATCGATGTCATTGAGGTTGGTTTCTTCCATTGATGGCGGCAGGAACACATCGCAGGACTGGGCAACCACCGGAAGGTCGGTCCGCTGGTTCACTACCGGAGACTCCGGCACGAAGTAATTCCAGGCTGCTCGGGAGATTTCCTCAATCAGCGGCCAGGCCACCTGGTAGTCGAAGAACTCGCCATCCTGCCACAGATACACCGCAATGACATAATCGCGCCCATTGGGCGGGAAGACAATCCCGGCATCCGCATGCATATTGTTCAGCCAGCCGTTTTTATGCGCAATGCGGGTACCGGGCGGAATCCCGCCCTGCAACAGGCGCAGCAGGTCATTGCCACTGAGCAGTTCCAGCATCTGCTGGCACTCGCCGGAGGTGTAGACACCATCCGATACAGCTGCCAGCCCGCTGCCATACATGGCACAGTCATAGATCATCATCAGGAGCGTGCCCATGTCCTCGGCAGTCGTCTGGTTGTAAAGATCGGGATCGGTGTTGAAGTTCGGGTTGGGAAATGTGCGCGGGATAGGATTGGAACCAAATTCCTGACCTTCCACCCCCAGCACCAGCGGCGCGGTAATGTAGGTATTGCGCGCGCCTGCTGCCTGGGCGGCATCGGTCACATACTGTAACCCCGGGAAAATATCGGTTCCTGCCCCGCCCATGATCTGCATCAGCAGGTTGGAGGAGGAGTTGTTGCTGCACAACAGGGAATTCGCCAGCAACCAGGCGTCTTCCTGCGGCGGAGCAAATGCCTGATAGCTGAAATACGCGACGAGCAACGGCAGCTTGATCGTGCTGGCTGCGGAAAAAGCAACGTCGCCGTTCAGGTTGATTTCCTCACCCGTGGCCAGGTCCATGATGTAGACGGAAGCGACGGTGGTCTGCCCATCGTAGATGAATCCCTGGGAATCGAGGTAGGCAACGATCAGGTCGCGCAGGGCACTCAGCCCGCTTGCCTGGGGAGCCGTCGACTCAACCGGCAGGTCAACAAAACGACTGTACGGATCGCGGAGCGCCCGATCGACACTCACCATCGCGCCCGCGACGTCCAGCGTATAGCCCGGTTCTGCACTCTCAAATGTCAGAGTCTCCAGATCGGGCCTCGACATCCCCGCCGGCCGGTCGTAGCGGCGCGCCACATCCTCCAGGTACGCCCGCAGCAGCGACTGCTGGTATTCAGAGGAAAGGGCGACATCAACCGCTTCGACCGGCCTCCGCCACAGGTAATTCCAGAAGGCCAGCCAGAAGCTCGATTCTTCGGTGCTGCGGGCAATAGCTTCGGCCAACATCACCTCACTGTTAGTCCGGAAGCCGATTGAGCCTGGCTCCAGGACAATCGGGTTGCCGGCATAACTCAATTGCACCGGCTGCGCGTATACCTCCTCCCAGCGCGCCTGAGCCTCGGTCGTCGAGAGCCCTCCAACCGGGATTCTGGCTACGGTGATATTGGCCTGCAAGCGATCCCGCTCCCGGCTAAAACCAATCAGCTCCATCACGAAAATCAGCAAGGCGGCCAGCAGGAAGCTCACCGAGAGTAATTCCAACAGTGGCAGACGCCGACTGCGCGGCCGGTATGTGCCTAATCCGCCGATGCCCACGGTGTCCCCTCCTGCAACGCCAGCGCCTGCCGGATTGCGCGCTCATGAAAACTGAGCAGCTCGGGCAGCGCTGCGGGAAGTACCCACTGGTAATCCAGAATCTCGCCGTTCAGCACGATCACATTCTCCCCGACAAGCCGGCACAGGTATGCCAGGTCGAGGTGGTCACGATTCACACCCAGGCCAATCTGCAGCGGCGCCAGTACCCTGACCTGCAATCCGGTTTCTTCCCGAATCTCACGCTCCACCGCTGTGGCCGGGTCTTCGTGGCGGGCAACATAACCGCCTGGCAGGCCCCAGCCGATGCGCGGGTGATAAACATGTTTCAGCAGCAGAAGCTGCCCAGCATCGTTCAGGATAACGCCTACAGCCCCCACCGTAAACCGGGCCTGCACCAGCCGGATCAGGCGATGCGCAACCGCACCCAGGACAGGTGCAGCCTGCAGAAACCTGGCAATCGGCTCTTTGTGTTGGGAAAACAGCATCATCGTCGTCCTGAGCAATAAGCGGAAAAGGGGCCGCCAACTTGCGCCGCGCCCCCGAACCAGTTCGAGTCTAGCGCAGAGCCGGCGCACAGTCAACGCTGCTCGAGCCAGCCGCCAGACCTGCCGCAGATGCGCCTGGATAGCCTGCGCAGGCAAGGCCGCCACCGCGTCCCCACAGCCGAAATTGCCGGCCTGTGCTATACTGCGTTCCGAGCAGAATCCCGGCAATCTGGCCCGGCATGCCTGGCGCACCCCGCTGCGGAAGAGGAGCACACGGTGGCGGACTTTCTTGATCTGTTTGTCACTTCGCCCGGAAACTGGCTGTACTTTGTCATCGTCATCGTGATCAGCCAGATCGCGCTGGTGATGGCCCAGGAACACCGGAGGCGAGGCGATGACGACCGGGGCGCCGGGCGGTATGCGCTGGCCAGCCTGGGCTTTCTGGTTGGATGGGTTGTGCTCGGGGCCGGGGCCGCGCTGGGCGCAGTCCGTGCAACACCTGTCGAAACGTACCTGCCACCGCTGGAATACACAGTGGCGCTGGCAGGCGTGCTCCTCGGGGGATGGGCGCTGGTCACCGCCGAAGCGCCGTCACGAACCCGCTTCGCGGATGCCCTGCTGGTACTCCTGCTCCTGCTGGTGGTCGGCGCAGCCGCCTTTACGCTCATCCAATGGCAGCCCCTGGCCGGCGAAGTTGAATTCAATACCACCTGGTACGCCCGGGCCTGGCTCCTCGCTGGCCTGATCTGCACGCTGCTGCTCCTGATCACCCTGATCATTCGCTTTCGCGCCGTGCCGAACACCCCGCTTAAGGCGCTCTTCCCGATCGTCCTGGCTGCCGGGTACGGAGTCGCCATTTCGCAGAGTGCAGGCGGCCTCTTGCAGGGTGACTACAACGGTGCTCTGCGGGCGAGCCTCCTGCTGGGGCTGCCCATCTTCGCGCTGGCAGTGTATCGCTATGTCATGAGCCGGTTGGTCCCCCGGGCGGCACTTACCCAGGCCAGCCTCCAATCTGTCAATGTACGGCCGCCAGCCCCTGCCCGTCCCACAGCGACTGTCGCCAGCCCGGTTGAGCGCGAATCCGCGCAACTGCTGCGCGCGCTCGGGGATATGCTGGAAGACACTGCGCCGACAGCCATCCCATCGCAAATCGTCATTGCTGCGGCCAATACCCTCAAGGCCGAAGTGGTGGCGCTCTGCCGCGTGAAGGAAGCCCCCTGGCTGGATATGCTGTATGCCTACGATAACGTGCAGCAGCATGCCCTGCATGGCATGGCAATCAACCTGGAAAATCAGCCCACCCTGGCGATCACGGTCGAACGGCACAGCCAGCGCACGCTCTTCCCGGATCGCAACACTGAAGAACTTATCGACCTTTATACCCGTCTTGATGTCAGTGCGGCTGGCCCGCTCGGACCAGGCTACATCCAACCCCTGATCGACGCCGGCGAGACTTCCGCCGTCCTGATTGTGCTTTTTCCCTACACCGGCCGCGAACTGCGTGATTACGAGATTGCCCTGCTGGAGGGCCTGGCGCCAATGGCCAGCAAGCTGCTGGCATTAAGCGATTCGGCCGCTACCGTTCAAGTGCCTGCGGCGGCAGGAGCCGCGCTTCCTGCGTCTCAACTCAGCGACGTAGACGTTTCCGCAGCACTGAAGATGCGTCAGGACATGCAGCGCAGCCTTGAGATCGCGCACAGCCAGGTGGACAAGCTCAGTGCCGCCGTGCGTGACCTCAAACAGGAGCTTGAATACGAGCACAACCGCATCGCCGAGATCCTGGCCACGGATGAGGATACCCTCTCCATCTCCCAGCAGATCAGGTCTCTCAGCCAGGAGAGCAGCTTCCTGCAGGCTGAGCGCAACGACCTTGCCTCTCAGCTTCAGGAAGCCCGCACGACCCTGGCCGGTGCCACAGCCCGGGGTAATCGTGAGTTGTACCAGTCCATGATCGAAATGCTTGGCCGCGAACAGGCCGGACTGGAAGCCCAGCGTGCCAGCCTCGAAGTCCAGCTTAATACGCTGCGCGAGCAGACCAATGACATGTTCCTCGTGCCGGCATCCATCCAGCAAACGCTTGCGGGACTGACTGACGACAAATCCCGCCTCGCTGAGGAACGCGATGCAATCGCCGCCGAACTGGACGAAGTCACGGCTGAACTCAAGCTGCTCGGCATTGAAGGCGGGGCCGCAGGGCTGGCCCTGGTGCTCGGCCAACTGCATGAAGAACGCGACCTGCTGCGCTCGCAGTTGCAGGCGCTGTCCAGTGTGACGCCGGCCGAAAGCACTGCCAGGGCCGACAGCGGCCAACTTGAGGCCCTGCAGCTGGAAGTTGAGCACCTGGCCGCGGACCGGGAAGCAATGGCCAAACAGCGCAGCGCCCTCCAGCAGGAGAAAGCGGCCTGGCAGCAGGAACGGAGCGAATGGCAAACCCAGCGCCAGCGTCTCGGCCAGCAGATCAGCGCCATCCAGAAGCAGATCAGTGAGGTCAACCTGCAGCGCCGCAAAGACCTGGAAGAGCGCAACACCCTTGCGGAAGAGCGCACGCGCCTCCAGCAGGAGCGCGATCGCCTGCTGGCCGAGCGCACCGCACTGCAAACCGAGCGCGACCAGGTGCTGGCCCGCATCGCCGGGGACACCACCGCCCTCGAACAGCTTGGCACGGATGGCGTCGGCGCCCTCCGGGCGATGATCGATGATCTTTCCGCAGAGCGTGCCGTACTGGAACAACAATTGCTCCAATCACAGGCAGATCTGGATTTGATGGAAAGCCGCCTGAGCGCCTACGAACAGCCGGTACTCCACCCGGATACTCCGGCCAGGTCTCCCGCGCAAAGCGAAAACGCCGAGGTGGTGCTCTCCATTGCCCAGGAACTGCGCACCCCGATGAGTTCCATCATCGGTTACACTGACCTCCTCATGGGCGAATCTGTGGGCATTCTCGGGACTTTGCAGCGCAAATTCCTCCAGCGCGTTCAGGCCAACATCGAGCGCCTTGGCAACCTGATTGAGGACCTTGTGAATGTCATCGCTCTGGATACCGGCCAGGTGAACCTTGATCCGGAGCCGGTCAACGTCGTTGAGTTGCTTGACGAAGCCATCAACCAGGCCGGGGCACAGTTCCGCGAAAAAGGCATTACGCTCAGCCTCGATATTGACGATGACGTGCCCCTCGTGAGGGTCGATCGTGACGGCATCCAGCAGGCCATGATGCAATTGCTGACCAACGCCTATCTTGCTTCTCCCACCGATGGCGATGTGCGGATTACCATGCATGAAGGCATTGTCTCGTATTTCGATGACCAGGGACGCCAGGTCAACCGCCAATCCGTTGTCCTGGCCATAGAGGATCAGGGCGGCGGCATCCCGGAGGAAGATCAACAACGCGTCTTTTCGCGCCTTTACCGCGCCGACAACCCGCTGATTCAGGGCGTAGGCGATACTGGCGTCGGCCTTTCCATTGCCCGCGCCCTGGTGGAAGCGCACGGTGGGCAAATCTGGGTGGAGAGTGAAATGGGGGTTGGATCGCGCTTCATCTTCACCATCCCCCTTGAGGAAACCGAGGAAGAAGCATGAGCGCCCCGGGCCGCAATTTCAGGAGCGAGTTACTGGGTGCTATTGCCGTAGTGATCATGCTGGGATCGGCAGTGGCACTGGCCGGCGTGCTCACTCGCGATTCTTTCGCGATCACCGGCACCGAGGCGCCGACTGCGATCAGCCTGGTGCCAACTGAACCTCCCGGGACCGCAACGCTCCCACCAACCACACCACCCGGCGCCACCGCCCTGCCGACCGCAGGGCCAGCGTCCGGCACGCCCATCCCGGCGACTGCAACCGGTACCGCGACCACCGTACCCGCTTCACCAACGCCCTGGCCTACTGCCACCGTCCTTGTGCCTTCAGCGACTGTGGTGGCGCTCGTTCCTTCAGAGACGGCGACCGATCTGATTGCGACCCTTCCGGCGGTGACTGTGCCCTCGCCGCAGCCATCCGCGACACTGCCGGCCAAACCCACCCTGCGGCCAACCCGCACCCCGCTGCCCACGCCAACCAATACACCAACCGAGCAGCCATCACCAACCGCGACGAATACCCCAACCCCTACGGCGACACCGGAACCGCCTCGTCTATTGCCCACTGCTACTTCAGTACCTTCCGCAACGTCGACGACAATCCCAACTGAGATGCCGCCGATCGTCCTGGCGACACCGGTCACACCGGAAGTGTACGCCTGCACGCCACCTCCCGGCTGGCTGCCCTACACTATCCGGTCCGGTGAGAACCTCTTCCGCCTTTCTTTGCGGGCCGGTATTTCCCTCCAGGAAATGCAGCGCGTGAATTGCATATCCAACGCGGCGAATATCAGCACCGGGAATGTGCTTTACGTCCCGCCCGCGTTCTTCGCGCGGTCTCCGTCCAGCGCAGGCAGTACGGCGGGCACCACGTCAGGGAGCAGCCTGCCAAACCGTGTTGGCTGTACCGCGCCCGGCAGCCAGATCACATTCCCCGCCGCGGGTGCGGTCATCACCGGCCGGGTCAACATTACCGGCAGCGCCACGCTCGGCAACCGGAACAACGAGTTCAGCTTCTACAAGGTGGAGTTGCGCGGCGAGGGCGAAACCGGTTACCGCAATCTGAACCAGGCGACAACGCCGGTTGCCGCCGGGTTGCTCGCTGTGCTGAATACTGCGGACTTCGGCCCGGGCAACTTTCAGCTCCGCCTCACAGTGGTTGACATCACCGGCAACTACATCGAGCCGTGCACCATCCGCGTGACATTCCGCTAGCGAAGTGGCAGTGGCCATACGCTTCTGGTACACTTTCCGCCGTTGCCGGCCTGACCGGGTGAAGGTGGAGGGTGTATGCGGACACTGTTCAGACGCACAGGGCGCCTAGCGCTGGTCTTGATTCCGCTACTGGCGGTAGTCGCCGGGGTGATTTACGCTGTCACCCGCGCCGACCAGCAACGGGCTGCGGAAGCGCGCCTGGTAGCCCTGGCGGAAACAGCCACAGCCCTCGTCCCCACGCAAACGCTGACCGCCAGCCCGACGGCAACCCTGACCGATACGCCAACCCACACGGCAACACCCACGTGGACGCCGACCGCCACCGCTACCCCGACGGCAACCGCGACCGCAACCACGACCGCTACAGCCACCCCGTCAATCACCAATACAGCGGCATCGACCCTGACTCATACGCTGTTCCCAACCAACACGCCCAGTGAGACGGCGACTGCAACCGCCTCGGCGACGCCCACCGCCACTCAGACGCCAACCGCCACCCCGACTCAAACACCGTCACCGACCGTCACACCCGTGCCGACCAGCACACCATTCCCTACGAACACACCGGTGGTCACCGATACCCCCACCGCAACTGCGGTGCCGGTTCAGCCCACGGATACAGCTACCCCGCGTCCGCTGCCTACCATCCTCTTTCCGGCGGACAGCACGCCGCGCGTGGCCCCGGTGACGGCCGTGCCGACCCAGGTTCCCCTGGCTGATCGGCATGGCTACGACATCATGAACATCATCCTGCTGGGCAGCGATGGTGAGGTCGAACCGGACGATCCCAGCTACCGCACTGACACGATGATCATCGTTTCAATCAATCGCACCGCCGGCACCATCAGCATGCTGCCGCTCCCGCGTGATATCTTCGTGTTCATCCCGGGCTGGACGATGCAGCGCCTCAACCTGGCTTTCCAGCGCGGCCAGCTGGTGCAGTGGACGGATGGCGGTTTTGGCCTGCTGCGCCAGACCATCCTCTACAACTTCGGCATTCCCATCCATTACTACGCCAGCATCGACTTTGAGGGCTTCCAGACGATCATTGATACGCTGGGCGGCGTGGACATCGCCGTTGACTGTGCTATCCAGGACTATCGCTTCGAAGGCTGGGATGCGTGGAATAAACCGATCTACCGCCTGTACACGCTCCCCGTGGGGATGCATCACCTGGACAGCGACATGGCGCTGTGGTATGCCCGTTCGCGCCGCAACAGCAGCGACTTTGACCGCGGCCGCCGCCAGATGCAAC
>CAZGYW010000009.1:0-17631 GCA_964530495.1 uncultured Anaerolineae bacterium | reverse complement strand
ATCAACACCCTATCCTACACTCTTTCCCTACACGACGCTCTTCCGATCTTCGGATTGTTTCGACATAAAACGTAGAGATGTTGTACAGAATGGGGTTCGTGGATACCCTTGCCAACCCCGTGAACAGGCCAATCACCAGCGCGAGCGAGAAAGAGACAATCGTAAGGAACATCGTCATTTGGACGCCGGGCCAGATGTAGTCGAACGCGGCCCGATAAGACTCGTCGAAGTACACCGCCAGCACCATAAGGATGCCGAGCGCTACAATGATGTACGCCCACCAATTCTTGGGATTCGTCAGGGTTTTAACACCTGGCAGGCGCTGTATTCTGCCTCCATTCATCTGTTGCCTCCTGTGATCCTTCGGAAGGGGCAGATCACCCTGCCCTACCCCTCCCGAAGGTGTGGTCTATGTCCCAAGCGCGAAAGGGTTAGCCGGCCGGTTCAAACCACCGATCGAACAGGATGGCAAGTGTGCCGTCGACACGCATTGATTGCAGAGCAATATCCACAGGTTCGACCAGATCAGAGCCGGGCTGGTAGATGAACCCCAGGAACTCGGCCGTAAATGGCTCGCCAGCAAACTCGAGCTGACCGGGGTTGTTGTTGATGAACCCGATACCGGCCACGTTGTCGATAACAACGGCATCAGCGTCGCCACTCAACAATGCCTGCACGGCAACACCAAAGTCTTCGTAACTATCCACCCGTTCAGCACCAACAAGCTCAATCGCCGCGATTTCGTTGGTTGTGCCCTGCTGGACGGCGACACGCAGATCTGCATTCGCGGCAAAGCCTTCAGCGTCTACAAACCGATCTTCCCCGGTCTTAACCAGCAGGCTTTGCCCGTATTCCATGTAGGGTTCGGAGAACTGAATAACTCTTGCGCGTTCTTCTGTGATTGTGATGCCATCGGCAGCAACATCGAATTCTCCGGCCGCAGCAGCTTCAAAGAGCCCATCCCATGCCCATTCGTCAAACACCGGTGTGCAGTTGATCCGGAGACATATCTCGTTCCAGGCATCGTAGTCCCACCCCTCCGGTTCACCGTTTGCGCCAACGTAGTTGAACGGCGGATAGGCATTCTCAACCGCAATCACGACTTCCCGGCCGCCAAGGTCCGGCACGGCAATCGGAGTCTCCAATGCGGGTTCGAACCATTCCTGGTACAACTGCCACAGAGTGCCATCCCGGCGCATGGACCAGAGCGCTGCATCAACCGGCGCAACCAGATCTGACCCGGGTGGATAGATAAATCCAAGGAGCTCCGTAGTGAACGGATCACCGACAAACGCAAGCTCCCCGGGATTCTGGGTGATGAAACCGATGCCGGCCACCGTGTCAATGACCACTGAGTCAGCATCCCCACTCAATAGCGCCTGAACCGCGACGCCGAAATCCTCGTAGCTATCCACGCGGCCAGCGCCGACCAGCTTGACTGCTGCCTGTTCGTTCGTTGTGCCTTGCTGAACGGCAACACGCAAATTCTCAATTGCCGCAAACTCTTGCGCGCTTGAGAAACGCACTTCACCCGCCAGGCCTAGTAGCACTTGCCCGTATTCCATGTACGGCTCTGAGAACGCGACCACTTTCGCCCGTTCCTCAGTGATTGTGATGCCGTCAGCCGCAACATCGAATTCACCCGCTGCCGCCGCTTCGAACAGGCCATCCCAGGCCCATTCATCCATTACCGGGACGCAATTCAGCCTGGCGCAGATTTCCTGCCACACGTCATAATCCCATCCTGCAGGCTGACCATCATCGCCAATGTAGTTGAATGGCGGGTATGCGTTTTCGACAGCAACGATGACCTCCCGCCCTCCAAGATCGGGTGGCGCCTCGCCATCCTGTCCGACTACAGCAGATCCATGAAGCAACAGGACAACAACAGCAAGAACAGCTATGTAACCCCAATTCTTTTGCATTGCTCGACCTCCGTACAAGAGTATTCGTTAGTACCAGGAACGCTACCGATGCGGTTGCTCAATCACAGACGCACCGGTTAGCCGTCATCCGACCGGATTCTTTCCGGATCGGGAGGCTTCTAACACATACGCCGAATACTGCCAGTCACCTGATCGTGCCAGACGCACAATATCGGTTACTACGAACCCCTGCGCGAACAGCTCGGAGAACACTTCTCTTGTTGTCATTCGCCAGTTTAGCGCCGTGTGGACGGCAGAGTGACGCAATTCGTTGATGTCAGCCGGAATTTCAACCAGCACACGCATGCAACCGGCATCAGGCCAGGCAACTTGTGCCGGTTCACCGTGCTCGCCCGTAGACAACACCACGAAATCATCCGAACCCAATCCAACATCGCGTTTACGGATCATCCGAGTTGCGTACGCCTGCACGCGCGAGCTATTCAACCACCACTCCACTTCAAACCGATCGGTTGGCAACCCCCGGTTGAGACCATCGGTGATCTCTCCGTAGAAGTCATTGTGGTACTGATTGCATACACAACCCAGGCGGTGAATATTGAAATTCGCATTCCCACGCTGCAGAGGATCGAATGTCCATCGAATGCAGTCGAATCCCTGCGCGATGGCATGATCTCGCTGCAGCCATTTCAGGGCACTACCGATCCCCCGCCCCTGATATTCCGGAAGGATGCCGGTAGCATGCGACCACAGCACCAGTTGATTCTCCCGAAGGCCCGGAAAGGCCAGGGAGAACCCTACCGGACGCTCGCCATCCCAGGCACCTAGCAGAAGCCCGCCAGCATGGATTACAGCGGTCATCAAATGCGCCGGGATCGCGTCACGGTCATTGGTATCCCAGATAAGCCCATGAAGATCGACAATCTGCTCGACCTCATGGTTATGAAGTATAGGCCGGTACTCAAGAGTCATATATGGCGAAACCATGTAAAAATCCGAGCAGGCGTTTGTGCAGATGCTCTATGTTCCAGGAAGCGAGAACGCCCACCCTAGACGCGAACCACACGAAATCTCTGTCATCATCCTTTGCCAAGCGGTTCCAGCAACAGGATTCCGATTAGTGCTGACAACAGGCCCAGATGGAGGATGATAATTCCCGCAATGGTCACACCTACCAGACTTGCCAGTACGCCAACGATCTGAACGACGAGACTGACCAGCACACAGAGTGCGCCAACAATGATCGGCAGCCCTCGATTGTTGGCCAGGTGGTTGGAAAAAAACGAAATCAGCCGGCCCAGCCGACGAGATCGGTTCAGACGGCTCGTTAGGTTCTGCATGTTATCCTTTCGCCGGCCATTCGTAGATATCAGCAACAGATAGGACTCGTGACGCAGTCACAGAGTCAACATGAGCTTCAACGACCATTCCTTCTTCTTGACTGTCCTCATGCAGAACTGAGCCGTTTTCGTGGATCAGGGCAAGAATATCCATTCTCGTGTAAGGAATGAACACACGAATGTGCCGAGCGCTTTTGGTCAGTATGCGGTCAATTTCACCCAGCAGCATTTCAAGTCCGGTATGCTTTTGTGCCGAAATTGGGACAACGGCCTCATATTCGCTAAGGTCAACGCTCATTGGGATTGGGCTCTGGTGGACGCCCAACCGATCGATCTTATTGAGGACCAATATTCGTGGAATGCTGGGGAGATCCAATTCAGCGAGCGTATCCTCAACAACCTCAATCTGCTGAGAGAGATTGATGTGACTTGAATCAGCGACATGCAGGATCAAATCGGCTTCGCTGATTTCTTCAAGTGTTGCACGAAAAGCAGCAATTAGCGTCGTCGGCAGTTTCTGAATGAAACCCACCGTATCTGAAAAGAGAATCTGGCGTCCGCCGGGCAGTTCCACACGTCGTGTTGTTGGGTCCAGCGTGGCGAAAAGCTGATCGGCAGCATAAACATCCGCGCTTGAGAGCGCATTCAAGAGCGTGGATTTGCCAGCGTTCGTATAGCCTACGAATGCAGCAACCGGGGTGCCGGCAAGCTTCCGCTGCTTACGGTGCCTGCCGCGATGGGCACGCACATCCTCAAGATCGCGCTTCAGGCGTGTGATGATGCGGCCGATTTCCCGTCTATCAACCTCCAGTTGGGTTTCTCCCGGCCCCCTGAGCCCTACCCCACCTCCGCCGGCCCGCGCCGCGCCACCACCTGTCTGTCGAGCCAGATGCGTCCATTGCCGAGTAAGGCGTGGCAGGCGGTATTCGTACTGCGCCAGTTCTACCTGCAGGGCACCTTCCCGCGTCTGAGCGTGCCGGGCAAAAATGTCCAGTATCAAAGCCGAGCGGTCGATTACCTTAACGTCCAGCCCAAAGACCTTTTCCAACTCGCGCTGGTGCCGCGGTGACAGCTCGTCGTCAAAGATGACAACATTCGCTTCCAGTGCCGCGACTTCCTCTCGGATTTCTTCAAGCTTACCAGATCCAATCAGTGTGGCCGGGTTTGGCGCTGAAATGTTCTGGTAAGCTCTGCCCACCACGGCGATCTCGGCTGTCGTGGCAAGCAAAGCCAATTCATCAAGGGAATCCTCGATAGCGAGCAACGGTCTGGCGTTACGAATTGAGACTCCAACAAGAAAGGCTCTCTCGGTGGAATTTTGAAAATCGCCTCCATCTGGCGCACCGCTGTCTGTCGAGTCTTCGTATCGCACTTTAGTCTGCTTTCTGCTACGTGTTTCTAATTCATAGCCTTTATGTTCATGAAAACAACTGTGTCATCGTATCCCCGGACGGGGCGCTGCGCATCGGGATCATAATGTGAAATGCGCTTCCTGGGAGCTTCATCTCGTCGTAGCCCTGGCTTTCCGCCCAGATCGTTCCGCCGTGGGCATCAATAATGCCTTTGGCAATTGCCAGCCCCAGACCGGCGCCACCGCCCTTGAACTTGGTCTTGCCGCTTGAATGGAGTGCGATATCACCAAGCGACGAGAACTTCTCGAAAATGTGCTGAAGATCGTCTGGATCGATTCCGATGCCAGTATCCTTAACCACAATATCCGTAAATCCGGGTAGAACGCGAGCACGAAGCGTTATCTTGCCGCCGTCGGGTGTGTATTTGATTGCATTGTACACAACTTTGAGTATTGCCTGGTAGAGACGCTCGGCATCACCATAAGTTGGCGTTGCGGGAAACGTACTCCGCGCAACGGAGATTGTCAGATTTCGCGTCTTCGCCACTTTGGCCACATCCAGAACAAGGCCGTCAACAAGCCGATTCAACCACACTGGCTGGTTGTACAGCTTCAGAAGCCCCATCTCGATAGTGGAGACATCTGTCAGATCCTGGATCATGTCGCGCAGGCGGGTCGTTCCACTCTGAATACCGGCAAGGATAACTGCCGCCTGCGGATTGCCGTCAGCAGGCAGTTCGCTCTTGAGCATATTCGTGTAGCCTTCAATGAGCGTCAACGGCGTCTTGAGTTCATGTGCTGCCACAGCAATGAAATCTGATTTGCTCTGGTTGAGGCGCTCAATATCATTGCGGGCCTGATTGAGTTCGGACCGGGTATCATTAAGCAACGCTTCGGTTTCTAACTTCACGAGATAGTTGGCCGCACCCGAGAAGATTCGCTCGAGTTCTGTCAACCAGCTTATGGTTAGCTGAGGATCCTGGGGACAGGCGCAGAGCGCATCCCACGTCACGATCTTCAGCGTGTTAAAGACCGGCAGTAACCCGCTTGGCAATGCATCATCGGTCGGTGCGCTGCGAGCTTCAACCCAGTCCAAAAGAATGAGATTCAGCGGGAGCTCGTTCTGGTGCCGCACTGTGCGAATCAGGCCATCGTAGAAGGCTTCGACCGCCTCAACAACAGTTGCGCGCAATTGCTCGCTCTGGGAAAGTCTGTTTGCTGCGCTTTCAACCAGCAAGCTGCAAGTCTGTTCAAGCCAGTCAGCTAATTCACCCATAACAAGTCCAGACCGCTATCCGCCGCCGACGAGAGTCCCGTATCCGCCTCGCAGTTGTATCTACTGGTCATGTTTTCCCGAATCGGCATTATCTGCAAGTGTCAGGTAGGAATCCAGAGCGGACAACGCTCGTCCAGCATAAGCGGCATATCGCATACGTTTGTTGTGAACAGGCGGCTCAAGCGGAGGTAGGAGGCCAAAGTTGGCCTTCATGGGCTGGAAAGTCGCGGAATCGGCATGGGCAATGTAGTGGCACAGAGCGCCCAGCATTGTCTCGGCAGGTAGCACGAGCATTGGCTCCTGGCGAAGGGCACGAGCAGCATTGATGCCTGCCAGCAAACCGGTACCGATATTGCCGGCATATCCCTCCACACCAGTGATCTGTCCCGCGAAAAACAGGAAATCCCGGAGCTTTGATTGCAGGGATGGCCCCAAAACATTCGGAGCATTTAGAAACGTGTTGCGGTGCATTTCGCCATAGCGAGCGAATTCTGCCTTTTCAAGACCGGGGATCATTCTGAAGACCCGTTGTTGCTCGGGGTGGCGCAGGTTTGTCTGGAAGCCAACCATGTTGTACAGGGAATTGGCCAGGTTGTCCTGCCGAAGTTGAAGGACCGCGTACGGCCGCTTCCCCGTCCGAGGATCGATCAAACCGACCGGTCGCATCGGACCGAAGGCTAGTGAGTTCTCGCCCCGTTTCGCGATTTGTTCAATCGGGAGACATCCCTCAAAAAAGTGAGGGTCTTCTCGCTCGAAGTCACGCAATTCAGCAGCTTCCGCTAACAGCAGTGCTGTAACAAAGGCATCATATTCCTCACGGGTCAGAGGACAGTTGATGTAGTCACCCGCTGTCTGTTCACCTCGGTCATATCTGCTGGCTCGAAACGCCTTCTCGAAATCGATACTACTGGCATCGACAAGAGGCGCGATCGCATCATAGAAATACAGGTGCTCCTGCCCGCAGAACGAGGCAATCTCATCAGCTAGTTTTTCAGCCGTGAGGGGACCGGTTGCTATGATACATGGTCCGGCCGGGATTGTTTTGACTTCCTGCCTGATCAGCGTAATATGCGGATGGTTGCACACAGCATCGGTAACCTGCGCAGCGAAAGCATCTCGATCGACGGCCAGCGCTCCGCCCGCAGGGACTGCACATTGCTCTGCACAACGTAACAGCAGAGACCCAAGGCGCCGCAACTCCGCTTTGAGCAAACCCGAGGCGCGGTCTGGGAGTGTTGAGCCGAGAGAATTGCTACACACGAGTTCCGCCAGTTTGTCGGTTCTGTGCGCGGGTGTCTGCATCTGCGGTCGCATTTCATACAACTGCACGCTGATGCCGCGTTCGGCTGCTTGCCATGCGGCTTCGGCGCCAGCCAGACCGCCACCAATTACTGTCAGTTCATGGGTTGCCATGGCATACTACCTGCGTTATTCAAGGTGACTTGAGAGAGCAGATTCTATCGTGCGTAACCTGCATTTGCCATTTGTCCTGGGCCCATTGTTCTGCGACCTATGAAGAGTCCAGATTCGAACCGGCATGTGTTCCCCTATTATCTGGGTATAGTTGTCCTCTTGCTGCTGATGATCGGTACAGGGGCTGTCCTCTTGCGGGCGCTACCCGGGCAGCAGTTGGAGGCCGAGCGTCGGCTTGCGTACGCAGCGACCGGGACGTATGTAGCTGTTCTGCCATCCTCAGCGCTCTCCACGCCGCAGGTTAGCGCCACATCGTCGCAAGTGCCGTTACCAACCAGCCATGACATGGCGATTCTGCCAACGCCATACCTGGAAGAAACCCTGCCTGCCGGCATTCCGACGCGCACCCCCCTGCTCCAGGAGCAGGCTAGCTATGAACTGGTGAATTTCCTCGTTCTTGGAAGTGACCAGCGAAGTGAAACCCGTGCTTATCGCACAGACGTGATCGTCATCGCCTCGGTTAACTGGACCTCGCGTACGGTTAACCTTCTCTCCGTACCAAGGGACTTGTACGTGTATGTCCCCGGCTGGGGGATGGACCGCATCAACACGGCGGAATTGCACCAGACTCAGACGCACGAGAGTCATCACAGGCTTGGCCTGCTGGCAGAGACAATTGAGTACAACTTCGGAATACGCATCGACCACATTGCTCGTATTGATTTCCAGGGGTTTGAACAGATCATCGATCTGATCGGCGGTGTGACAGTTCCGGTTGATTGCCCGGTGTCTGGCTATCAGCTTGCGGCCGATGGTTCCAGATGGTTGCCGTTTGTGCTGGAACCCGGCCTGTATGACATGAATGGCGAGATGGCGCTCTGGTATGTGCGCCAGCGGATCGACAGTAGCGATTTTGACAGGAATCGACGGCAACAGATTGTACTGCGCGCGCTTTGGCGCACGGCAAAATCAACCGATCTTGTTGGTCAATTACCGTCATTCTGGCAGGTCTTCTCCCAGATGGTCCAGACAGACCTGACCCTTGAACAGGCGGTGCAGTATGCACCGTTACTGCTGGAACTCGAATCAGAGGGCGTCGAAAGCCACTTCGTGGGTTTAGATGAGGTCAATCTGTGGCGAACACCCAGCGGAGCCAACGTTCTGGTGATCGATCCTGAACCATTTGCGCGCACGCTTCATCGTTTTCTCACGCCGCCAATCGAAAACCGGTTGCACGGCGAACAGGCAATGGTAGAGGTGATCAATGCGTCCTCGCTAACCAACGCGGAGCAGCTTGCTGCTGCGCAACTGCAGTGGGCGGGCCTGGCTGCAAGGCCAATCGGCGACGCAGGTACTATTCTGGAACGCACAACAGTGTACGACTATTCTGGCGCAGTGAAAGGCAGCAGCCTCGGCGCCATCACCTCAGCGCTGGCGCTGAATCCGGCTGCTGTGTCGGTGGTAGAACCTGCAACCAATTCAATTGACTTCACGGTTATCATCGGCGAAGACTACGAATCGTGTCTGACAGATGCGTGGCGTGCATTTGCCCAACCCGAATAGTCTGCTATTTTTCCGGCCTTTGTTTGTCGCTTCCCAGAAGCTCTTCCGCAGATCTCAGATATGCCTCAATCCGTTTAAGATCTTCGGCCTGATCAGGCGCCAATGCGATTGCCTGCTGGTAAGCTGCCGAAGCGGCTCGGTAGTGTTCAAGGGCAAAATAGGCGTTACCCAGAAGATGGAAAACGCGGTAATCGCTCAAATCCTGACCATCTTCACGCATAGCGGCCAGCAGGCGTTCGATTGTGGCGATCGTCTTTTCGTACGCCCTCAGTCGATAGTAGCAGCGTGCAATCTGGTGGAAGAGCGTTGCCTGCCAGGGATGATAAGGATTGAAGCTCAGTGCATTGTTGTAAGCATCTATGGCGGCATCGTGCCGTTCAAGCCGATAGAGCATATCGCCCAGCAATTCGTTGACGCGTGACCAGGTGACATCTACCCCAAGCGGTTTCCTGCCGATCTGCAGAAACATCTGCAGGTGGCTCACAGCCTCAGATTCCCGGCCGGGAACGCGCGTCAGGATCTCTCCAAGTGCCAGATGAGCGTCTTGCTGCCCACTGCGCATGTCCTGTCCCGCCTGCTCCATGATGGTGAGGGCCTCAGTGGCCGCTCTGAGTGCGGCCGGGTACTCCTGTTGTTCGCGCAGCGCTCTACTCCTGAGAATATGAAGCTGACCGAGCCAGACTTCAGGCTCACCAGGTGGGTAGGTTGTCGCTGCTTTGTCAAGGAATGAGAGCGCGGCGCCGGGATTTCGATAGTCGAAAAGATGAATGAACCCCAGCCTCTCATAGCAGAGTGCCGTCAACGCTCGCACGTGGCTGGGTTTGAGCAGGGCCGTCTGCAAGCATTCGCTTGCCTGCTCTGGCTGGCCCGCAGAAAGCAGAACCCTTCCAAGCTGATAGTAGACCCAACCGGAGTTCTCATAGTCCGGGTGATGTGTAATGATCTCCTGGTATTTTGCGAGGGCCTGCTCGGCGTCACCTCGCTCAGCAAATCCAACCGGCGATAGTTCAAAGCGCGCAAAGTAGCTGTCTGCCAGCAATTCGAGCACTTCAGGAGTATCTCCCCGCTTTTCTTCCAACGCCCTGGCTGTAAGAATATCTTCCAGGGCGTCATCTGGATGCAGGCCAATCAGCCGTGCCCGCGCTCTTCTCAGGAGCAAGTCGGCCCGCAGGGTAACCGAAGGTTCGGCCCGCAACTGCCGGGCAATCAGGACTTCTGCCTTCTTGAGCTCTCTTGCATCCAGCAGGCTGTCGATTTGTTGCAGTGATACTTCCATAGGGCCGCTTCCGTGATCCTGAGGTGATGCCAATTCTCAGCAATACATTGTGCCGGGTATTCGCCACCGGAGCAAACAAAAACAGCCCACTGCGAAATGCAATGAGCTGTTCATAAATGCCCTGGAGAGGACTCGAACCTCCACGCCGTTAGGCACAGGCCCTCAACCTGCCGCGTATGCCAATTCCGCCACCAGGGCAATGTATCGCAGATTATACACTCGGTCGTATCGGAGTCAATGGTTTGCTGCTCGTTGCAGTGTGGCACGTGGTACAATCCAGCTCACATTAGCAGGTGGGAAAATCTGCGACCGGGTGGTGATCTTCAGCCTTGCCTGACAGGGGGAAAATGACATGCGTATTGTCCTCGATGCGATGGGGAGTGATGCCCGGCCAGTTCCGGATGTGGAGGGAGCGGTAGCGGCAGCCCGGGAGTTCTCAGATACGATTGTACTGGTTGGCAAGCCCGCAATGATCGAGCAGCAACTGCGCCTGCATGACACGTCTGGATTGTCGCTTGAGATTGCGCCTGCGGATGAAGAAATCCTCATGACCGACAAACCGAGCACTGTCGCTCGCAGCAAGCAGGGTTCATCGATGCATGTTGGCATGACGATGGTCAAGGATGGTCAGGCGGACGCATTTGTGACCTGTGGGAACACTGGCGCGGCTTTGGCCATCGCAACCCTGAAGACGCTGCACCGAGTTCCGGGGGTGTTACGCCCCGCATTGTCGACGATACTGTCAATCAACAACAAGCGTTTCATTTTGGTGGACATTGGTGCAAATGCAGACTGCAAACCAGAATGGCTTCAGCAGTTTGCCGTCATGGGCAGTATCTACGCTGAGCGCGCACTTGGTCACACCTCTCCACGCGTTGCCTTACTCTCGAACGGTGAGGAAGAAGGCAAAGGTAACCAGTTGATCAAGGACGCATCAGGTCTTCTGGAGGCCAGCGGGCTCAACTTCATTGGCAATGTCGAGCCCAAGGAGCTATTGGGTGGCGTGGCAGATGTGGTGGTGATGGATGGATTTGTCGGCAACATTGCCATCAAGTCTCTCGAGGCGATGGCTGAACTGTTGTTCCGGCTGCTCCGCGCCGAGCTAACCAGCACGTTGCCGACCAAGATCGGTGCGGCCCTTACCCGTCCGGCATTGAAGAAGGTGTATCACCAGGTTGACCCGTTTGAAATCGGGGGCGCACCTCTTCTGGGGGTGAACGGTGTTGTAATTATCGGCCATGGTCGAACCAACGCGCTTGGCGTCAAGAACGCGATTCGTCAGGCGCGGCAGGCGGTGACCGGGCAAATTATCGATGCTATCCGTGATGGCATTGCAAGTATCCCAGATACAGGTAATGCCAAGGCGCCTGCGGATCTATAGTCTTCGACTGAACGAGGGGAAGTACAGGATGGAATTGTTACGAAACGGTCGCAAGCGAGTAGTAGTCACCGGCCTGGGTGCGCTGACTCCTCTGGGTACGGTCAGATCATTCTGGGAAGGATTGAAGGCCGGCCGATCAGGCATTCGTCGCATCAGGAGTTTTGATCCGTCACATCTCGGGGTGCAGATCGCCGGAGAAGTTGACTTTGATCCTACGCAATACATCAACTTCAAAGAAGCCCGGAGGATGTCCAGAGCCAGTCAGATGGCCCAGGTTGCAGCCCGGATGGCAATGGAAGACGCAGGACTTACCGCTGAGGATCTGCAGACGTTTAGCGAGCGCATTGGGGTTGTCATCGGCACAGGCCTGGGCGGGCATGAGGTTATTGAGCAAAGTACCTATCGCTACAAAAGCTCGGATTACCGTGTCAAACCCAGCCCTTTTGGCCTGATTAACGGGCTTCCCAATATGCCCGCTCACTATGTAAGTCGTGAGATGATGGCTACGGGCCCGCTTGCCTGCCCAACAACAGCCTGTGCGGCCGGTACGCAGAGCATCGGTGAGGGCACCGATCTGATTCGCCTGAATCGCGCGGACATCGTCTTTGCCGGTGGTGTAGAGGGCCTGGTTGTCGATTACGCAATCGCAGGTTTCGAGGCCATGACCGTTCTTGCGGTTGGCTACAATGACGCCCCGGAGAGGGCCAGCCGGCCGTTTGATGTCGACCGTAACGGCTTTGTCTTCAGCGAGGGCGCGGGGATTCTCGTTCTTGAATCGCTCGAGCATGCCCTTAAGCGCGGCGCGACAATCCTTGCAGAGGTACTGGGGCATGCCTCCTCATCCGATGCGTATCACATCGCCGCTATTGAACCGGAAGGCAAAGGCGCACAGCGTGTGATGAGCTGGGCCATGGCAGATGCTGGTGTGACACCCGAGGCAATCGATTATATCAACGCCCATGGGACGGGTACGCCTTCGAACGATCCCATTGAGACATTCGCCATCAAGAAGCTGTTTGGCGCGCGCGCTTACCAGGTTCCGGTAAGTTCGACCAAGAGCATGATCGGCCATTGTCTGGGTGGAGCCGGCGCGGTTGAGGCAGTTGCCTGTGTGATGTCGCTGGCTGAACAGGTGATTCACCCGACAATCAACCTGGAAACTCCGGATCCGGAATGTGATCTGGACTATGTTCCCAATGAGGCCCGAGACGCCCGTCTGAAAACGGTGCTCTCAAATAGCTTCGGACTTGGTGGGCAGAACGCCAGCATCGTCCTCGCTGCGGTTTAGCGTTTGTAAGGCCATGCATATCAGGTGCGCCGGTCGCAAGTATTCGCGGCTGGCGCGCTTTTGACTCTGGCAGGATTGGTTGTGCTGTTGTGTCTTCACGAGATGCCCCCACCCTTGATGAATCGGTTGCTCAGGCCTAGAATCCGATTAACTGCTGTTGGATAAATGAGGTCTTGCTAAGGAGATTTCTCCATGTCTGGGATACGCTGGTTGGTAGTTCTATCTATGCTGCTTGTTGTCACTGTTGGAGCCTGCGCTCCTCAACCCGCGCCTACCGAGCAGGCAGTTGTCGACTTGACTCCGACGAGCGAGATTCTAGATGACTCTGATCAGATCCAGAGTGCCGAGTTGCCGGTCCTTCGCATGGCACTGATTCCGGTGCTTGATGTCTTACCCTTCTTCATCGCCCAGCAGAATGGCTATTTCGCCGAGGAAGGCGTGGTCGTAGAATTCTTGCCGACAAGCAGTGCCCTCGAAAGGGAGCAGTTGCTGGCAGCTGGTGAAGTTGACGGTATGTTGACCGACGTTATCGGACCAGCCATTACCAACGCCGCTGCTGAGCCGTCTGTGCGGATTGTTGCGATTGCGCGCCGAGTATATGAATCGGCACCATTGTTTCGTCTGCTGGCAGCACCCGATAGTGGAATATCCACGCTTCAGGATCTGGCTGGCGCGCCAATCGGGATCAGCGAGAATTCTGTAATCCAATACCTTGCTGATCGTATGCTGGAAAATGCTGGCGTCTCTGCGGCGGACATTGTCTATGAGTCAATACCTGCCATTCCAACACGTTACAGCCTGATGATGGAGGGCCAGCTCAAGGCCTCAATCCTGCCTGATCCGCTGGCTTCTGCCGCGATTGAGGCCGGGGCGATTAATATTGTCGATGATACAGTTTTTGCCGAGTTGCAGCTCAGTCAGAGTGTGCTGAGTTTCAGCACCACGGTCCTCAACGAGAAACCCGAGGCCGTGCGCGCCTTCTTGCGCGCATGGAATCGCGCAGTGGAAGCACTGAACGCCGACCCTGCCGCGTTTCGCCAGTTGCTGTTGGATAACACCAGCGTACCGGAGAGCGTGAAGGATACTTACACGATCCCGCCGTTCCCTCTGGGCGAAATTACCAGCAAAGTCGTGTGGGATGACGTAAACGATTGGCTTGTGAGTCGTGGGATTATTGACTCGCCAGCCGGTTACGAAGCCAGCGTGGACGCCAGCTTCCTTCCAGAGTAGAATCAGCCTGGCGACTCCTGTCGGGCTCACTCAGGCTGGGTGGCTGCGCCCCCGGCCTTTTGTTCGGTGCAGGAAGATGATCGAGATCTCCAATCTGCTTTTTCAGTATGGTGGCAATCCGCCGGTATTTGACGGTTTCAACTGGCGTGTAAATCGCGGTGAAACCTGGGCCATCATCGGCCCGTCAGGTTGCGGTAAGAGCACACTTCTCTACCTGATTGCCGGGCTGCGTTACCCTACTGCGGGGGAAGTGACTGTTGGAGGGCGCGCCCTGGAGCGCCCGCGTCCAAAGACCGGATTGATCCTGCAGGATTACGGTTTGCTCCCATGGGCAACAGTCTGGGGCAATGTGGAGTTGGGTCTTCAGATCAGGCGTTTCTATGGTCCGGATGGCAAGCACACGCCCGCTGATTTCGATCTGCGTGCTGGACGGGATCGGGTGCACAAGTGGCTGGAGCGGCTGGGGATCGCTCATCTGGCAGACAAGTATCCGGGCCAGATCTCCGGCGGGCAGCGCCAGCGGACAGCAATCGCAAGAACCCTCGTGCTGGAGCCGGACCTTCTGTTGATGGATGAGCCATTTTCCTCTCTTGACACCGGTACTCGCGAGGGTCTTCAGAACGTTGTTTGGGAACTGGAGCAGGAAACAGACCTGGCCGTAGTAATTGTTACGCACAGCATTGACGAAGCGGTTTTTATGGGACGGCGAATTCTGGTGCTTGACTATCCCCCAAACCGCACAACCACGATCATCGAGAATCCGCATGCCGGACGGGCGAGCTATCGTACCTCAACTGATTTCCAGGATCAGGCGAATCGGATTCGGGTATTGATGGGGCTGGCAGTCTGATGCAATGGACGTGGCGCACATTCTTGCTGGCGGTGCTGATCTTTCTGGCGTGTTGGGTGGCGCTGGCCGCGCTCATCAACCGGAGTATCATGCCCTACCCGTGGCAGGTTATCCCTGAGTTCTTCCGGGCTTTCTTTATCCCGTCACAGACCACGAGCATGATGATGCCGGATTTTGGAGTTGCGCTTCCCCTTGGTGAGCTTGGCCAGCACTTCCTGGTCAGCACTTATCGCATTCTGGTGGCCATTGCTCTTGCTGTTGTTACTGCCGTGCCTGTCGGACTGGGGCTTGGGCAGGTCAGCGCGCTTAACCGCGTGTTCTCGCCACTGATTGGCTTGATTCACCCGATACCCAAAATTGTGTTCTTGCCAGTCATCCTTGTTATTTTCGGGTCGGGCGATGGTTCGAAGATCTTCTTGATCGCGTTGATCTTGTTCTTCCAGATCCTGGTCGTAGTGAGGGACGAGGCAGCGGGCCTGCGCCCGGAACTGCTTCACTCCGTTCGGAGCCTGGGCGCCGGCCGCCGGGCGTTGTTTCGTTATGTTTACATTCCGGCCTCGATCCCGGCGGTGCTGACCGCCCTGCGGGTTTCGGTGGGTACCGGAATTGCTGTGCTCTTTATCGCGGAAACCTATGCAACTCGCAGTGGTTTGGGCTATTACATTGTCGTGCGAACCTGGCAGGCATTGCGCTATGAAGCCATGTATGCAGGCATACTTGCCATGAGCCTCTTAGGGCTTGTGCTGTATTTTGCGATTGATTCGCTGGAGCGGCACTTTGGCCGCTGGCGCAACACAGGTTAAAGATAATGTCCACTTTACATGGCGAAGAACGCGCGCGGTATGTGCAGAAGATGTTTGGTCGTATCGCTGGCCGCTACGATCTGATGAACCGCTTGATGACGTTTGGCCAGGACGTGCGCTGGCGGCGCTTTGTCGTTGAAAAAGCCAATCTGCCAGCTAACGGTAAGCTCCTGGACCTGGCTACTGGCACAGGCGATATCGCCTTCCTTGCTCGAGAATGTGCCAATGACGCCACGATCATCGGCACCGATTTCTCGCTTCCCATGATGGTAATTGGTCGGCAGCGCTCACCTGGAAATGGCGTCTGTTGGTGCCAGGCGGATGCGTTGGCCCTGCCCTACCCGGACGATGCCTTTGATGCCGTCGTATCAGGATATCTCTTGCGGAATGTAATCGATCTTGAGCGCTGTCTGGCCGAGCAGTGGCGGGTGATCCGGCCCGGTGGTATGCTCGTTGCCCTGGATACCACCCCCCCACCCCGCGGCCTTCTGCGCCCCTTTATTGATATTCACTTGCGACTTGTCATTCCGTTGCTGGGCAGGCTAATCAGTGGTTCCCCTGACGCCTATCAATATTTGCCCAGCAGCACCCAGGCATTCAAGCTCCCGGATGAGTTGAAGGATATGCTCACAGGGGCTGGTTTTCGGAATGTTGCCTTCCGGACATTCATGTTTGGCACGATGGCCGTACATTGGGGACAGAAACCATCCCCGTAGTCTATTCGAATTGTCCTCATTCGGGATACAGACTATAATGCTGCTAGGTTAGGAAGTGCGCGGGCAGGGAGCCGAAGACGATGACAGACGAAATCCAGGGCATTCTCGAGCAGGCCTACCAGTCAATCCAGCACGAGCGATTTGACGAAGCACGTGCGCTTCTCCAGCCGATTCTGCATGACACCTCCGACCCGGATGCATGGTGGCTCTGGGCGAATGCGGTGACAGAGCCTGCAGAAGCGCGCCGCGCGCTCGAGGTAGTCCTTGAGCTGGAACCCGGTCACGATCAGGCGCGCAACTTCCTGGCCAGGTTGGATGCGCTTTATCCAGTCGCTCCGGAGAGCGTTCAGTCTCAGGCGCTTGCGGAGCCGCTGTATCAACTACCTGAAGAGCATGAGGTAGCCCCGGTTTCAGAAGCGTTTGCGTCTGAGACAATTGACGACGCACTGGAAACCACCGCCTTTGACGAGGACCAGCTACCGGAAATCCGTGAACTGGACTTTACGGGTCCGGCGCCCAGGGAGGAAGATGAGGAAGATTTCATTGACTGGCCAGTGGAGGAACCGGCCCCTGAGCTGGAACCATCCGTCCCGATTCCCAGTGTGGCACCGCCTGCACAGAAACGGACACCGTGGCTGCGCAATCTGCTGGTATCGTTGGCTCTGGTTGCCCTGGCAATTGTGGTCGCGCTCGCTGTGCTCAATTCGCGGCAGGATCTTCCTGCAGCATCAACCGCCACCCCTCAATTGGCTGTTCTGGAGCCGTCGGAAACCATGCGAACCGTTCTGGAAGCAGCCAGTACAGGCGTGACTGCGGCTGCTGGAATGCTTGGCGGTGAGCCTGAGGCGCAACTGGTGCTCTATGAAGAAGCTCAGACTCTGGTGATCAGGGTATGTCGTGGTGCCGGTCCAGATCTGGCAGGCGCATTGAACCAGGCCATGGAGTTGGCCGCTCGTTATGGGATTTCTGCACAGGACGAATTAGGGTATGTTGGGGCCAGCCTTGTGAACTGCGCTCGTGATGACATGCTGATTGAAGCTTTTGCGTCAATCGAAAATGCCGTAGCTTTTGCTGGCGGAATGCAGAATCTCAGTGAGTTTCAGACCGGGTGGAATGTCGTGCACTGACACTCATGGCTCGCTGGGTAAGACGACGGTAAACGTCGATCCCCGATTCGTTTCGCTCGTGACCTCGATGCGACCACCGAGTCCTTCGATAATAGATCGGAAGAGCACACGTCTGAACTCCAGTCACCGCT
>CAZGYW010000008.1:0-18008 GCA_964530495.1 uncultured Anaerolineae bacterium | reverse complement strand
GCCCGTTGGCGGCGATGATGGCAGCGATCGAGCTGTCGAAACGCAGGGCCAGGGCCCCGACTGTATCACCGGCCACTACGACGTAGCCGAGCTGATATGGGAATTCGCCGCTTGCCGTTGGCACCAGGGTTGGCGTAGCGGTGGCAAACGGAGCCTCGGTCGCGTCAGTTTCCTGGGTTGGAGTGGCCAGACCGGGCAGCAGGGTATTGGTGGCTACAGTTGGCGGTGTGGCGGAGGGCAGCGGCGTACTGGAAGCCATCGTTACCGGGGTCGCGGAAGGCAGCGGCGTCATGGTGACCACTGCCACCGTGGTCGCGGAGGGCAGGGCCGTGCTCGTGGCGGCTGGCACAGGGGTGTTCGACGGGCGCGGTGTGCTGGACGGGACGCGAGTCGCGGTGCTGGTGGGCGGTAGACTGCCAGTGACCGTCAGGGAGGCGTCATCCAGGTAGACATTGTTATTCTTCTGCGGCAGGTCAAAGGTGGTGCGGACGAAGACCGTGATGCGGCTGCTGACATCCTTGGCCTGCACGCTAACCTGCTGGTAGGCATCGTAGTATTCAAGCGGAACCGACCAGATGATGCGCTCGTTCTCACCATCGGTGCCGCCGTTCGGATCAACGCCTACCTGCACCTGGACGCGGCCCGGCTCAGCGCTGGAATCGGCATCCGTGCCGCTGGTGGACCACACGTAAATCTGGACGCTGAACTCCACTTCCGAGCCGGCGGGGACTGTTACCTGCTGGTAGACGCCGCCGGTGTGGGTGGCGAAGAAGCTGAAGTACTCCTGAGCGTTTTCCCCGCTCAGGATGCGGTCCGGATTGCCGGCGCTGGCGGGCTGGTATTCGGGCTTGAGGTTACGGAAGCCTTCGTCACCTTCGCGCTGGGGAACATGCCAGGCTGACCAGCCGTTGGCAACCATCCGCGTGGTATCGCCCTGGAAGGGGATGTAGGGGTCTTCAAACCCTGGATTCGTCAGCAGGTTGGTCTGGCCCCGCACAGGCTGCAGCAACAGACCGTTGCTGGTCAGCACGAGCAGGGTCAGCATCGTAAAGAGTACGCGCCTGTACGTCATGGTATGCTCCCGGAGGGTGTGTCGCTTGACCGGCCCAAAACCTTCTCAGTGTCACATCTTAGCACGACTGCGGCAGTTGCGAAAACAGAAGAATCGCCCCGCAAGGCGATTCTGTCTGCTGGACAACGGGTTAGCCATCATGGATGCCTGTTGCGCTGGCGCTGGAGCACGCGCTCTACACCGTCGATCAGCTCCTGAGGCCCAAACGGCTTGGTGATGTAGTCATCGACCTTGGCGATGTGCAGCCCGAGCACTTTGTCAATGCTCTGGGCCTTGGCGGTGACAATAATGACCGGAATGGCGCTCAGCGCAGGATCCGATTTCATACGCTGGTAGACTTCCCAGCCGTCCATATCCGGCATCATCAGATCGAGGAGCACAAGATCCGGCGTGATGTCGCGCACCTTCTGCAGGCCAGCCAATCCGCCTTCAGCGCCATAGACCGTGAACCCGCGCTTGCTCAGGATCAGATCGATCAGATCGATCATGTCGGGTTCGTCTTCAATGCAGACGATCCGGGCGATCTCGCCAGCATTCGTTGCCATAGTCAGCCTGCGCCTTGTGAGTGATTGCGAAGTCATTCCCCGTTGATAGTCTATCATACCCCGATCGTGGATGTCTACGGGGCGACCGCGGGATGTGCCGGCGTATTACTGGAATCGGGTGGCGGTTGCCAACCGATGATCCGGCGTTATAATAGGCCATCATCTTGTTCACGTTTTTCACTCCAACGGGTCGTTGGAAATCACTCCGCCTTCTGGAGGCCGCATCCTTGCTTGGTCGTCAAACTGCAACCGCGCACTACTGGACAAAATCCCTAAAGATCTCCGACTCCGATATGGAGTCGATCTTCGCCATCATGCTGGAAGAAGAGAAGCCACTGGATGGCCGCCAGATGGCGCGCTTATTCGTGGAACGGCGCGTCCGCCAGGAAGATGAGCTGTGGCGCAAGCGCCTGAAAGATGGCAAGCTCTACCAGCCCCGCGAAACCTATGAAATCGGCCAGAAGCTGGTCTTCCCGGCGCTGAAGTTCGCGCTGGGGGAGGTGATGGGCGCCCGGCCTGGCTCCAACCCGGACCAGGGTCAATTCACCGTGATCCAGGTGGCGTTCGATGATGGCGTCCAGCGCGAGTTTGCCAGCGCCCTGGCTACCCCGCACCAGTTGGACCTGTCTGAAGATGTCGATGGAGGCGAGAGTGCCTCCCTGGCGGACCAGGTGCTTGAGCCGGCTGACATTGATGCCATCCTGGAAGAGCATGGGGCAGAGCTGCGCAAACAGATTGAAGCGCGGCTCGAAAAGAATGATGACGTCGCCTATGCCGCCGGCCTGTGGTTTGTCACGTCTCTGCTGCCACAGATCGACGAAGGGCATCTCAACCTGGCGGAGGCCCTGCTGGACATGCAGGCGGGCGGGCCGCTGAGTGCAGAAGAGATGCTGCCCATCCTGGACCTGCCACGCGAGATCAACCAGACGCTGCAGGCCTTTGCCCTGAACTATGCCATGTATAACGACCGTCGTTTTGACGAGGTTGGGGCGGAAGGGATGGTGCGCTGGTACCTTCGGGCGCTGGAGCCGGAAGAAGTCAAGCAGACGCCGGAGCGCCTTGTTTACGATCCCATTCCCTATAATCGTGACCTGCTCACGCCGGAAGAACTCGAACTGGAAGCCGAAATTGCGGATGAGCATTCGGAGTTGCCGGCAGTAACGCGGCGTCCGGAGCAGGTAACGCTCACGCTGATTTATCCCCATCGCCGTTCCGGAACGCTGCCGCTGAATTCCGCGCTATCCGCGATGTTTCCAACCGCCTATGAGGCGGAACGCATTCTCGTCACATTTGTGGATGAAGAGACGGAGGATGAGTATACGGGCTGGGTGGTGCGTGCAGGGCGTTACATCTGCGGGTTGGACCGGCTGTATCGCAAGAACAAGCTCCCGATTGGCACGATTGTGCGCATCAGGCGGACGGCGGATCCCGTCCGCTTCATCATCGGGTTTGACGCGTACCGGCCGCGCACAGAGTGGGTCACGCTGCTGCAGCCACAGGGCACCAAGATCACCTTTGAAAGCGACCAGCGGGCTATCGGCGCTGTGTATGACGAATTGATCGTACTGGGTGTGGATGATCTGGCGGCCCTGGACGCCATCCGCACCGAGATCAAACGTCACAAGCGCGGCCTGGTGGAGATTGTTCGCGAACTGCTGCCGGAATTGGCGCGCCTGAACCCCCAGGGTGCAGTTCACTTCAAAACGCTGTACAGCGCGGTCAACATGGTCCGGCGCTGCCCGCCCGGGCCGGTCTTTGCCGCCCTGGAGTCGCAACCTGTGTTTGAGCCGGTCGGTGGGCACTACTGGCGCATGAGTAACCGCGATGCCTGATCCTGCCCTCCCGTCTGGCAGTCAGGCCAGGGTACGGGTTTTGCTGAAGGATGATGACAGATGACTTCGGTGAGTATTGGTAGCCGGCGTGTAAAACCAACCCTGGACACCCGGTTTCACATTGATTATGACTGGTGGGAACGTTCCGACCAGGACTTGAACGCGAATGTGATCGGCGAACTCTCACCCGAGCAGGTTGAGTACTTCAAGCAGCATGATGCCGGTGTGGAGTCGGACTGGATCGATCCGGAAACCGCCGAAGTCCACCGGGTTGATGCGCTGCAGATCGCGCTGCAGGAGGCGGCCAATGACCCGGCTTACTTCCAGCCGCCGGTTTCGCTGGTCAGCGCGGTGTTCCGGGTGTTCCTGACGAATAACAACACGCCGCTTTCGCCGGTGGATCTGGGGGAGATCATCAAGCGGGAGCCGATGACAATCCTGCGGACGCTCAGCGGCGCCCAGGTTTACAAAGGGATCAGGCCCTACACGACCGAGTAGCGGCTTCGGCCGCGCGCATTTTCACTTGACGGGGGTAAGCCGTAACCTTACAATACTGGCGCAGGCCCCCTTAGCTCAGCGGATAGAGCAGCTGCCTTCTAAGCAGTTGGCCGAGGGTTCGATTCCTTCAGGGGGCGCAGACTCAAACGAAAACCGCCGGGAGCACCGGCGGTTTTTTGTCGTTCGTCAAAATTTGCCTCAGGCCATGATCGCCTGGTAGACAAGCTGTGTTTCATCCGACACTTCGCGCTTGAGCGCGTGAAACTCGCGCTGGATCTTCTGGAAATGGGCGGCCGCCTCGCTGCGGCGCCCCAGCTCCGCAAAGAGGCCCATCACCCGCCGGTGCAGGTCTTCGCGGGTGAAGTCCTCGTTCAGGGCGCGCAGGTACAGGCGCAGCGCGTGTTCGATGGCGCCGCTGGCGTAGCGGGCATTGGCCATCTCGGTGATGGCTTCCATGTACCCGGCCAGGTAGTCCGCCCGGCGCGCGATGATCCACGGATCGTCATGCCCCTGCAGGAAGGGACCCCGGTACAGGTTAATCGCGTCCTGCCAGTGGACGAGCTTCTGCGCGCCCTCCGCAGCCCGGCCCTTCATCAGCGCGCTGACGAAGTCCATCACATCATAGGCGACGCTGAGTGCCGGGTTGACGTGGTAGTAACCATCTTCGTGCACGAGCACGTCTTCGCCCAGCGCTTTGTGAAGGCGCCGTTTGGTGACATGGAACACGTTCACTGCCTGCTCGATGTCCAGATTGGGCCAGAAGGCCTGGCAGATCTCTGAACGGGTCACAGTCGGGCGATCCAGCGCGAAGAAGAAGAGCAGCCGGGGCAGGTGGCCCTCCCAGGTGGTGATCAGCTCACCGTTGAGCGAAACATAGCCCGGCCCCAGCGCGGTAACGTCCAGATGCGGCCCGGCGGCGTTGAAATGATGGTCGTAGAAGTCGGCTGTAACCAGTCGCTCATCGTCCAGGATGACGGCGCTGTTGCGCGCCACGAGCGCAATCCAGGGCAGGCGAGGCAGGGTGCGGCTGTTCAGGACGATCTTGCCGTGGGGGGGCATCATCGGCGCCAGTTCCTGAACGAAGCGCTGGATGTCATCGGCGCTGTCGGAACGGTCATATTCATCCAGGATCAGCAGGAAGGGTTGGTCGTTCCATTCGGTGAGATCGTTTGCCAGGGCTTCCAGCCAGGGCCGCATCTCGCCCACGCCCAGGCGCGGCTGCTGAACCAGATTCAGATGGTAGCCAAAGGTTGGGTGCTGGGTGGCAATATCATGCGCCAGGCCAGAGAGAAATGCCGGGACGCTGGTATCGTCCGGCCCCATCGCGTAATAGAGCGTTTTGATCTCAGGATTGTTCAACAGGTGGGCGACAAGCACGGAACGATACCGGCTGCGGGGGTGCAGCAGGATGATGCTGGTATCTCTGGCATAGGTGTTGAAAGCGAGATAGCTGTTTTCGACCATTCCTTGAAGTCTCATTGCGCGGCCCTTTGTGTCGAACACAGGCTGCTTCACACACTTAGTATACGGGACTTTGCAGGGGAAAGCAAATCGCGGCTAAGGAACACGTAGCTCCGGCTTACCGGAGTTTTTAAGGTGATGGTTTACTATCTGCGTAGTGATGAGTTTTCATAAATCGTTAAGTTTTGACAGGGCTTAGCGCCGCGTTTACAATTCAATCAGGCTCATTCAAGAGTAGACAGGGGCAAACCCCATGAATCTCTCCAGGCTGGCGAAGACTGTGGTGGTCTGCGGGCTGGGGGCGGGCGCACTGGCCGTGCTGGGATGGCTGCTGGCCCGGCTGCTAAAAGAGGAAGAAGATTCAGAGGCGGCGGCCTGGGTGTCCACCGTTCCTGCGGCGCCCGAACGAACCGAGTTTGAGGTGCCGCTCGATGAGGAGGTGCCGGTCGCCGGTCAGGTGGACGACTTCACACGGATCACCGGCATTGGCCCGCGCTATGCGGAGGGGCTGATTGCCCTGGGGATCACGAGTTTCCGGGCGTTGAGCGAGCAGGATGGCGCTGAACTGGCGGATGGGCTGCACAGCCAGGGATTGCGGATTACCGGCGATCGGATCGCGCAGGACGACTGGATTGGCCAGGCGCGCCGATTGATGGCGGAAGGATAGACTGAGGGTGGGGATGCGACCGACAAACATTGATGTAGACCGTGCCGCAGGCGAGCTGCGCATTACCTGGCCGGATGGACGGCTGTGCAGGTATCCACTGAATAACCTGCGCGAGGCCTGCCCGTGCGCTGAATGCCGGGGTGGGCATGAGAACATGGGGCGCGATCATGACCCGGCCAACATCCTGGTGCTCAAGCCGGTGCGTTCCTATAAGCTGGACCAGGTTGCGATCGTGGGCAACTACGCGCTGCAGTTTGCCTGGGATGACGGGCATCGGGCCGGCATCTATACCTGGGATTATCTGTACCGGTTGTGCCCGCCTGAGGAGACGCCCGCAGGCGCGCCGGATTGACCGCTAGGCCGCGAAAAAGAAAGGCGAGGCTCGTCACGGCCCCGCCTTTTTGATTCCAGACGACAACCAGGGTCTACAGATAGTCCTTAAGGTGGTGTTGCACCGCGTACGCGGCCGCTTCCGCCCGGTTGGACACATTGAGCTTGCTGAGGATATTGCTCACGTAGTTGCGGACGGTGCCTTCGCCCAGGAACAGCGCCTGCGCGATTTCACGGTTGGTCTTGCCCTCCGAAACAAGGTTGAGCACCTGCATCTCCTGGGCGGTGAGGTCTGCGAAGGCCTCGGCTTCCTCCTGGCGTTTGGCGCGGCGTACCTCATCCAGCACGCGCTTGGTGACGCTCGGATCGAGTACGACCTCATCCCGGCCAACCGCTTCAATAGCGGCGATCAGGCTCTGGCCGTCGATCTGCTTGAGCAGGTAGGTTTCCGCCCCGGCGCGCAGCGCGGAGAAGAGCATCTCATCTTCCTCGTAGGACGTAAGCATGATGATCTTGATGTGCGGGTGCTTCTGCTTGATGGCGGCGCAGGCTTCGATGCCGCTGGCCCCGGGCAGGCGGATATCCATCAGGATGACATCCATCTCGTGAATATCGGCCTTTTCGATGGCTTCTTTGGCGGTGCGCGCTTCGGCAACAACCTCAAAGCCGCCCTTGTGGGTGAGCAGGTCGCGCAGCCCCAGCCGGACGACCTCGTGATCGTCAACGATCATGATGCGTTGTTCTGCCATGGGTACCCTCGTCTGGCAGCGGCCGATCGGGCCGCTACAGGCTGGCGGATGCGTTTCCCTGAGCAAATGACCTCGGGAACCGACAGAAATCGGATGAACTGTTTCGCATTATACCGCAATCCTGTGAACGCACCAGCCACGCAGGGATGGCCGAACGGCAGCAAGCAGTCACCGATCAGGCGCGGTTTGGCAGCCCGTTGCTGCTTACGGCGCAACCCGCCTTACACCACTCCCTCCGGGGAAAGGTCCGCTTCCGGCAGCGATACCGGTGGCTCGGCCGTCTCGATCAATTCCCCGGTCTCTTCCATAACGCTGGTCAACCGTCCCAGCAGGCTGAGCACGACAGGGGACGGCGCCTCTTCCCTCCCGGCAACCTGCTCCCGCAGGCCCTCCACACGCTGCCGTACGGCGTTCAACTTGAAGGTCAGATTCTGCGCAGCAGCGGCGGGCGCGGGTCGTCGCAGGCTTGAATACAGGGTCTGGATGGCGGCGGCCAGTGGCGGGGCGAGCAGCAGTCCCAGCAACCCGTAGACCTGCGCCATGGCGACCATGATGATGACGATGAGCAGCGAAGAATACTGCCGCCGTTCGATGATGCGCGGCTGCACGACCATCTCCAGAAAGACAAGCACGAGAATCGTGTAGGCCGGGGCCACAATGACCAGCGCATTGGCCGCATGCAGCCCGGCGATCAGAGGGAGCACCAGCGCCAGGCCCCCGCCCAGCCAGGGGATCAGCCACAGCAGGGCGCCGATCATGGCAATCAGCGCCGGGAAGCTCAGCCCCATGAGGTAGTAGCCGGCGCCGAGGAGCAGCCCGGCTCCCACGCTCTGCAGCAGCTCGCTGCGAATGTAGCCGCCAACACCGTTTTCCAGTTCGTACCAGATGTCGCGCGCCCTGCGTCGCTTGTTGACCGGGAGCAGGGAGACCCACAGCTTCTCAAGGCGCGGCCGGTCGAAGCTCCAGTAGAGGCTGAGCATCAGGACAATCGCGGCGTTCGCCAGGTTCGCCATGAAACCGGAGGCGATGCCCAGGACACCCAGCAGCAGTTGCGTGCCCTGCTCGCCGGCGATGGCTTTGTACAGGTCTTGCAGGGGTGGCAGCTGCGCGCTGACCGTCTGCTGGAACGGGGTGCCTGCGGGCCAGTCCTTCAGGATCTGGCGGTAGGTCCGGTCAAACAAATCGGTGGCGTGCTGGAGATCGAGGAGTACCGGCCCACTGACGATGAGCAGCAGGCCGGCCAGCACGAGCAGGCTGAGCAGGTAGGTGAGGATGATGCCCAGCGGGCGCGACAGGCCGCGCCTTACCCAGAAGTTCACCGGGGTGCGAAGGGCCGCGGCCAGGGCCAATGACAGCACAAACAGGATCATGGCTTCGCGTAACTGCCACGCCACGACCAGCAGGACCAGCGTGGTGATGACAACTACGATTGACACAATGAAGCGTTTCATGTGCCTACCTCCGGGGCTTCCCCTGCCTGCGCGACCTGCGCCAGAATCTGGTCCAGATCCCTGGCCAGGGACTCGATGAGCTCCTCGATGCGCTCGTCATCCGGGTTCTCCGCCACGTCAGGGGCTCCCATGGCGATCTGGCTGCGGGAATCATGGGCGATTTCCTGCGCCTGCAGGCGCAGGTAACTGCCATAGCTGCGCCCCTCCGGTTTCAGGGCTGGTTCGAGTACCGGGGTGACGATGAAGCGATTGAAGAGAAGCTGGACGATCGCGGCAATGGGGACGGCAAGCAATGCGCCCGCCAGCCCGATCAGGGAGGACAGGGCTGCGATGGCCAGGATTGTCAGCAGCGGACTGACTCCCACGGAGCGATCCATCACACGCGGCACCAGCAGGTTGTTTTCCGCCAGTTGGATGACGATGGACGCCGCCACCACCCAGATGATCTTGCTCGGGTCGGTGGAGGCCGCCACCAGCACGGCTGGAATCGCCCCCAGAATCGGCCCGATTGTGGGCACTGCTTCCATAAGCCCGGCGATCACGGCCAGCACCAGGGCGTTGGGCAGGCCGATCAGGAGGTAGGCGATCAATGACAGGATGCCGATTGCCAGCAGCAGGATCCCCATCCCGAACAGATAAGCGCCGAGCTTCTGTTCCACAGCACCGATGACTTCGCGGGCATCGTCACGCCGGGAGGGCGCGAAGAGCAGCAGCACGGTCCGGATTGCCCGGTCACTCTCCAGTGTCCAGTAGAAGGCCATCAGCGAGGTCGCTACAACGAAGAAGATGACTTGCGCCGCCACTCCGATATAGGTGAAGACCTGCGCCACTGCGTTCGCGGTTTCAGCGGCCTCTTCCTGCGGAGTTCCGACGGTCTCCTCTGACTCGTCTGTCAGGTCAAGGTCCAGATTGGGAGCCAGGGTGAGGGCCAGATTGCGGACTATGGTGCTATCGGAGAACACCAGCACGCGGCGGAGATCGTTGTAGTACGAGCGGGCCAGGGTGGTGACGGCGCTGGATTGCTCCACGAACGGGGGCAGGGCGAACACCGCAAAGCCGCCAATCCCGACCAGCAGGGCGACGTAGATCAGAATCTGGCCACGGAGCCGGGGAATGCCCCGGGCCGCCAGGAAGCTCACCCCTGGCTTGAGGCCCGTGCCAATCAGGATGGCAACAAACAACATCAGGACGACGATTCGGAAGTGATACAGCAGCGCCAGGGAGAGCAGCAGGCCGGCGACGAAGAGGGTGGCCAGAAAGACCTGGCGCGGTGTCCACTTCACAATCACTGCGTTCGCATTGCTGTTGGGCATGGCATCCATTCCTCTGTAGCTACCCAGACCGCAGCCATCGGCGGCCTCCAGGTGTGGCGGACTGCCTCCCCGGTGACGCCCCGGGCTTCGAAATGTGCTTCGTAATAGCAGCGATTAACGAGAGAGGTGCATTGAGATCCGGCATTCCAGGCTAATGATACCTTGATTGCCCGTGAATAGCAGCAGCGGTACGCGGATCGGCGGTGTAAAGCGCAGGCCCTTCCGGCGGAAGTGGAGTCGAGGCTTTCGGGGGAAACAAAAAAACCAGAGTCTGGCGCCCTGGGACGGGCTTCTGACTCTGGTTTCTTGCAGTAGCGGGGGCAGGATTCGAACCTGCGACCTCCGGGTTATGAGCCCGACGAGCTGCCACTGCTCTACCCCGCATCGACGAAGCGTAGTATACAGACGTGACCGGGCATTGTCAATGGTCGATTCAGAGGGCCGCCCGATCAGGGCCGGGGCAACACCGCGCCGGGATGGATGCGACGGGGCATTCCAGGGGGGAATCGGCTCTTGTCAAACCGCGCCGGGCTGTGTATACTTGCGGTTGTTGATGGGGCGTTAGCTCAGTTGGCTAGAGCACTCGGTTGACATCCGAGAGGTCAGAAGTTCGAGTCTTCTACGTCCCACACTCCAGGGCGCTCAGGTGATGAGCGCTTTTTGTTTGCCTGGTGGTAGACAATTCTGGTAGACGGGACTACGATGAGCGGCAGGAATTGTCGTAGAGACCAGGAGGGGGCGGATGTGGGACTCGGATGGGGATGGTGACCGGGACAGTGACGACGACTACCTGACCGCTGAGGAGGACTATATCGCGTACAGGTACGAGGATCTGCACGATCGGCTGGAGGACGTTGGCGGCCTGGACGAGGCGTATTCGGAAGCAGATGTGTGGGAAGCGGCTGTTGACGACAACCTGGGAGACGATATCGAGGCCTACATCGATGAGCGGCGCGCCGAGCAGGTGGCTCACTACGGCAGCGCACCGCGCACCCGGAAAGGCGCTTCCGGCTGCGAGACGCTCATCCTCTTGCTGGCGCTCCTGGGTTTCGCCGGGCTATGCGTGATGATGGCGCTTGGCTCTGGCTAGGATCCGGTTGACCGATCAAAAGAGGCTACCCCGACGCGGTAGCCTCTCTTTGTGTTAAGGGGCGCAACTAGCTCTCGATGATCTCGACCGAATCCAGCCGGTCACCGGCGTTCGGATCGCGCATCGGATCGCGCAGGCGGATGCTCATGACCACATCCTGAAAGCCTTCCACCACGCGGCCAAAGACGGCATGCTTGCCATCCAGCCAGGGGGTTGCCACATGCGTGATGAAGAACTGGCTGCCGTTAGTGTTCGGGCCGGCATTGGCCATGCTCAGGATGCCCGGTTCGCTGTGGCGCAGCTTGAGGGCGCCAGGCTCGTCGTCGAAGCGGTAGCCGGGGCCACCGGTACCGGTTCCCAGCGGGCAGCCGCCCTGGACCATGAAGTCCTTGAGCACGCGGTGGAACGTGGTGTCGTTGTAAAAGCCTTCGCGGGCCAGAAACACAAAATTGTTGACGGTCTTGGGCGCTTTGTCAGCAAAAAGCTCTACTTTGAAATCCCCTTTTTCGGTGTGGAAGATCGCGTGGTACTTCTTGCTGGGGTCGATCGTCATGGAGGGGACGGTCTTGTAGGTTTTGTTTGCCATTACGGCTCTCCTTCCAATCATTGGCGAAAAACATGGCATTGCGACCTGGCCTATTGTACTGACTCCCGGCCGATTGTGCTCCTGATCGGCAGCCGGACGGGCGCGCATCGTCGCCGCGCGGCAGGTCGGGTTTGTCTGCGGCGGAGCACCCGGCTACAATTCGCGGATGCGATGATCGGTACAGGAAGGAGCGAGAGCAATGCCCAGAGGGCAGTATTTTGAGGACCTGGCGGTGGGCTGGAAGGTTACTACCAAGGGCCGCACCATCACCGAGACGGATGTGGTGAATTTCGCCGGGCTATCCGGCGATTTCAACCAGTTGCATGTTGATGCTGAGTTTTCCAGGCATAACGAGTTCGGCCAGCGCATCGCCCATGGCGCGCTGGTGCTGAGCATCGCGACCGGGCTGACCACCCAGGCCGGTTTTATGGAAGATACCGTGATGGCCTTTTTGAGCCTGGAGTGGAAGTACAGCCTGCCAACTTTCCTGGGCGATACGGTCCACTGCGAAGTTGAGATCATCGACCTCAAGCTGATGCGGCGGCTGGGCGGTGGGAAGGTCGTTCTGAACGTCAAAGTCCTCAATCAGGATGACAAGGTGGTCCAGCGCGGCGAGTGGACAGTCCTTGTGCGCAGCCGGGAGGCCGCTGAAGCGCAGGCATGACCACGCGGGTTCTGGAGCAGGGCGGCCTCGCACGGCGGCAAATTGTACGGGCCAGGTTAGAGAACGGTATGAATGCGGCGTTGTGCTTCCAACAGCCCGGGACTAAAGTCGTTGCCACCTTTCGCCTGTGGATTGAGGATTGAGATCGACGTGATGGCAATTCCACGCATGGGGCGCGGGCTGGCGGCGCTGGCAGCGGCCCTGATCCTGTCAGCCTGTGCACCGGATCCCGTTCCAGTGACGCTGACGGCCCAGGCGGACGAGCTGGCTGCGCGGGCAGCGCTGGCTGCGGACCAGGCCGCTGAGCTGGAATCCGCCCGGAGCGCCATCGGCGAATTACAGGCAACTGTTACCGCCTGGCCGGGGCGCGCCGCGGAGGCGATCCAGGCGCTCAATGATGCCAACGCAACCACGCAGGCGGCGGCTGTTGATGCGGCTGAGACGGCGGCGGTGGCGACCAGCGAGGTGATCGCTGAGACTGTACAGGCCGCCGCTGTGCTCGCTGCGCAGGCAATCGCAGCGACGGATATGGCGATCCAGCAGGCCACGTTGGACGCGCAGGGCCAGGCGATGGCAACGTTAAGCGCGGGCCAGGAAGTCGTTATTGCGACGGCGACTCAGGCGGCGCGCATCCATGGGACAGAGGTCGCCGGGTGGCAGCTTGGGAGTACGCTGGCGGCGGAGAGTTTCGCCGGTCTGAAGGCCGATATGAACGATGCCATCAATCGCGGTGCCGAGCGTATGGCGACATTGCAGTCCGGCCTGGCTTCCGCAACGGCTGCAGTGGGCGAGATGGCGACCGTGGCGGCGGAACTCCACACCTCTCTGGATACGGCACTGGATCAACTGGCGACCGCGGAGGCCGCCTGGCTGGCTGTGCGGACCGCCGCGACCGAAGGCGCGCACAACGCCGCGACCCGCATGCAGGAGTGGCGCGGGGTGGTCACGCTCCAGGCCGGAGTGTATGCGACCCGGCTGGCGGACGCGGAAGCGCAGCGAGCCGCACTCGAAGCCGCGCTGCTGACCCTGACGGTCAGCCCGACCCCCACTGCAACGTTGACCCCATCCGCCACAGCAACCCCCACGCTGACTCCCTCCCGGACGGCCACGCCAACGCCGAGTCTGACCGCGACCTCACTGCCGACCGCCACTCCTACACCCGAGCCGACCCGGACGCCGACCGCTGTCCCGCTGGCAGCGACGACCCTGTGCTGGGTATTTGTGGAAGACGCCCGGGGGATTGCCGTCCGTGAGCAGCCAGATGAGATTGCCCGGAGCGCCCGGCTGGCCGGGCAGGGTACGGCGCTGCGGGTGCTCGCTGTCGCAGCAGGGGCTGACGGGCAGGGCTGGTACTACGTTCAATTCCATGCTGAAGACGGTGCACAGGCGGAAGGTTGGGTCCCGCGCCGCGAGGTGGCGGCACTGACAACCTGCCCTTCTGACTGATCCGCTGCCAACCCACAGTTTCCTGTGGCTTCCTCCGGATGACGCTGGCGCGTGCTGCGTGGTCCGATCGTGGCCGATAAGTTGCGGACATCCCCGCGCCATGGGCCGATCCTCATATTGCCGCAAGCGGCCAATCTGCTATACTGCGCAGTAGCTCAACACGCGCCAGTGACTCAGGCTTGGACAGCAACTCATGGGACAATTTACTCCACCCGAAGCGCCGATTCATGTGCCGCAGCAGTTGCCGGTGATCCCTCCCCGCCAGATTGTGGGCCGCAACCGGGAACTCGGGCAGGCTTATTCGCAGATCCGCGCCGGGATGCCGGTTGTGCTGCACGGCCCCTCCGGCGTCGGAAAGTCCGCGCTTGCCGCCATGATCGCCACGGCTTACACCACGTTCAAAGGGGGGGTGCTGTGGTGGTCGGTGGCGGGTGATGATTTCTCCAGCCTCGTCGCCCGGCTGGGGCGCGCCTATGGTGATGAAATACTGGCCGGGATTGCAGACCCGGCGCGGCAGCTTGAGCGGGCAACGGCGTTGCTGAGCGCCAAGCCCCTGATCGTGCTCGACGATCTGGATGACTTCGACGCGGCGCGCGAGTTTGTGCGCAAAATCGCTGCCAGCGTGCCCCTGATCATCACGTCCGACCAGGGCGCCTCCGGCCCCTGGATTCCCTTTGCCATCGGTTCGTTGAGCCAGAGCGATGGGGAAGCCCTGTTGGTCCAGACTGCCCGGATCGACCCGGCCAGCATCAAGCGGGGGGTTGTGCCGCGGCTGTGTGCGCTGCTGGGCGGTGTGCCCCTCGAATTGGTGCTGGCCGGACGCCACATTGCCGCGGGTGAGCAGACCCCGGCTGATTTCCTGGATGTGCTCGAGGCTGTCGACGAAACGCGGACCGGCCTCGTGAGCCTGGCGGTGGTGTTCGACTGGCTGCCAGACCCGCTTAAGCGCCTGCTGGTGACGCTGGGTGGGTCGTTTGCGGGGCAGGCCAGCGCGGCGACTCTGGCGGCCATGCAACTGGAATCGCCTGCGGAGGTTGGACGCGAGATGGAGGGTTTGCTGCAGCGCGGGCTGGCCTCTGCCCTGCCGCAGCGGGACGGCGCGCCGGCCTTTGCGACCCATCCCCAGGTGCAGCATTTTGTTCAGGAATGGCTGCGCCGGCATGGCCGCCTGGACGCGATGCGCGCCCGGTGGCAGGAAGCGCTGCTGACCCATGCCTGGCAGCAGCGGGCGAATACGCCCGAAGCACAGGCTGCGCTTGCTGCCGAGCTGCCCAACCTGCTGGCGATGGCGCGTTACGCGGCCGGGCAGGACGATACCGACACGGCGGCGCAGGTGATGGCGGCGCTGGAGGCCGCGTTTGGCGGCAGTGGCGCCTACCGCCACGAACAGGCCACGCTGGAGGCCCTGATCGCGGGACCAGCGGAAATGGAGCAGGTAGCGCCCGAGGAGGACGTGCTGGCATCCCCGCAGGAGGCGCTGGCCGACTTTATGGAAGATGGGTTGTACGGCGGGGCGGAAACTGGCGATCTGCTGGACGACCTGGCGCCATCTGCGGAAGCGTTCGAACTGTGGGATGAAGATGCGCTGGCGGACGATGAGGATGAGGCGGAATTCGAACCGGCGTTATCGTCAACGGTGGACGTGCTCGCTGATTTTGTGGATGACGGGTTTGACGCTCCGGCGGATATTGAAGACCTGATGGATGAAGTGATTGGCTTTGATGATGGCGTTGCCGAGCTGGACGCCGCTTTCTCTGACGACGACGGGGCGCCGGAGCCAGTCCATCCCATAGCCGCCGGAGTGGAGACCTGGGAAGCGGTGGATAGCGGGGCCCCTGCCGAAGTGCCCGTCGAATCGGCCACTCGTCACGCGCCAGGGCTGGATGACCTGCTCAAGATGAGCCGTGATGCGCGGCGGTCCGGTGATCGGGGCCGGCTGGCGGCGACACTGGTGCTGGTTGGCAGGGCCTGGACCGAGCGCGGTCAGTACGATCAGGCCCGGGCCGCGCTTGACGAGGCCCTGGCGGTGCATCAGGAACGCAACGATGAGCGGGGCATGCTGGAGGCGCTTGAGGCGCTGGCGGCGGTCAGCCTGGAGACGGGCGACCTGGATAGCGCCGTAGTGTATGCGACCCGGGCGGACAACCTGGCTTCCCAGGCGGCCAACGCGGTACGCCACGGTCATGTTCTGGCCCTGCTGGGAGACATCCGCCTGGAGCTGGGCGAACTGGACGAAGCCGTGCGAACCTACGTGGCGGCGATCGAAGCCCTGCAAGTGGCGGGCGATCCGGTCAGCCTGGGTGTGGTGCAGGCCAAACTGGGCGCCACTCACATGGATCGGGGCGACTTCACCCGCGCGGTGACGATGCTCAGCAGCGCGCGGGCGATCTTCTCCACAGCCGGCCTGGATGAGTACGAAGAACGTGTCCTCGGCAACCTGGGGATGGCCTATGGCCAGCTCGGTCAGTGGCGCGAAGCTGAGACCTACCACCGCCAGGCGCTGCTGATCGCCGAGCGGCTGGATGATACTGTTGAGCAGGAGCAGCAACTGGCTAACCTGGGCTATGCGGCCCATGCCCAGCAGAAGTGGGATGCGATGCAGGTCCACTATCGGGCTGCGCTTGACCTGGCCTACCGCAGCGGGAACACGGAATGGCAGGTGCGCTACCTGGACGTGCTCGGCCAGAACCTGATGGATACGGCTGCCCAGGTGGGCCTGGCCGTGGCGCTGCTGGAGGAGGCAGAGCGTTTGCAGCCCGATCCCGAACGGGAGCGGTTGCTGGGGCGCGCCCGGAAGCGCCTGATGCGCCTGGAACAATCCGGCACCCCCCTGGAACCCGTCCCGGTGTCCATTGCGGAATGGGCTGCCGGCGTGCATCTCTAGGGAGCATCCGGCGGTGAAATGACAGTGAGCGCGGCCCGAAACAAGCCGCGCTCACTTTTTCTCGTGTCTGTCGCTCATTGTGAGCGTCAGGCGGGTCTATTCTTCGTCTTCGATAAACGCCTGCCACGGGCCGTGCATGCCGTCATCGGTGACCCCGTAGAAAACCCGCAGGCCGTTCGGGGTGCGCTGCACCAGGTCGTACCGGACGGCGCCACCGCGCTTCTGGCGCTTCCACATACCGTAATTGTTCTGCCAGGTGACCTTGGCGGGATCGACCGGGTTTTTCTCTTTTTCGGTGATGGCGTAGTGCCACAGGCGCCGGGCCGAGCCGCGCGTCACATTGTTGACGATATTGCCATTGCGCAGGTCGCGCATCATGTGATACAGCTTGCCTTTGCGCTGCTCGGTGCCAATGATCTCCACACCGGTCTTGGGCACGGTGGGATCGGAGTCTTCAGCGCCCGGCGTAACCTCGCTGGGGGTGGGCTGATCCGGCTCGACGGCGGGGGGCTGGCTGGGCTGCGCCGGCGGCTCAATGGCCGGGCGGCCCTGAACCAGGCGCACGATCTCATCGCGCACGGCCAGCGTGGTCTCAGCTTCGTCCCGCACATAGATCTTGTTGTCATCAATCGCATACGGCGGATCACCGCCTTTGGGCACCTGAATCCGGATCAGGGTCTTGCCCTGGGTCTGCTGCTCGTCAATGACGACATCGAGGGGCGGGGTGATGCGCTGTTCGATCTCCGCGTTCAGCATCTCGATGGTCCTGGCGGCGGCGGTGACGCCGGAGGGCGGTTCCTGGGGGTTGGCGCTGGCGCCGATGTAGATGACCCCGCCGTTGGTGTTGGCCATGGCGCAGATGTCGGCCACGATCTCGTACAGCACCCCACCGCGGCGGGTGATCTTGTCGTGAAAAGCCTGCACGATGCTGGGACCCTGCTCGCGCGCCGTTTGCACGAAATCCACCGGCTTGCGGTTGATGGTGAAGGGGCGCGTGCGGGCGAAGTCGTTGCCTTCGAAGGTCTCCAGCAGCGCCTCGAAGGTGCGTTCGGGCAGCAGTACCTCGGTCATCCGGTCGCCCACGCCCAGGTTTTCTTTGCGGCCGGCAGCCGGGTCGGCGTTGATGCGGTGCGCGTCCGATCCCTGGATGCAGCGCATCCGGCGCGGATATTCCGGTTTGCTGCCGTCGAAGAACTGCTGGGTGGAGCCGCGCCCACGGCGTTCCAGGTCGGTCAGCTCCAGGGCGTGCAGGTGCGAATCCTGGGTGTAGGCGATCTTGGTTTGCCCGCCGAAGTCGAAGCCGCGCATGGCGACGCCGTGGCTCGAATTGGCATGGGCGGCGATTACAATCCCGCCCGCCTGGTGAATCAGCCGGTAAGCCGTGAGCACGTCGGAGGACGCGCCCACCACGGAGTTGCCT